>JAAYPE010000050.1 GCA_012519975.1 Clostridiales bacterium | reverse complement strand
GGGTCGCCCTCGCGAATACGCATAGTTCTGCGTATTTCTTTTGGAATAACGACTCGGCCTAAATCATCTATCCTTCTTACAATACCTGTGGCTTTCATATATATAATCTCCTTTTTGTAATAATTAGTTTCAAAAAATGCTTGTAAAACTATTGTTTGTAAACACAGGTATTTTATACTTAAATAATTTATAAAATTAAGATAATATAACGCTATGAATTTAATTTTTTTATTAAAAAAGGAGGAACCTATCGAATTCGGGCATAATTCGATAGGTTCAGTTAGAAAATACGCACAGATTGTGTGCATTGGAGGAAGTTAGCAATCTTAAAGTGTACTGCAAATTGCAATACATCAAGGTAGTGTGCTAAAGTTGATAGTTAAAATAAATTTGCCTTAACTATGTGACCCGCACTTTTTACAAAACTCTACTTATAGAATATTTTAACAAAGTTTTTTTCAATATTCAAAAGAAAACGCTTAAAAATATACAGATAGTAGAATTGTGGTTGTCATATAATATAGTACAACAAAAATTTTCAAAATCAATAAATGCAAAAGACTTACACACTTTGCATATAAAAGCAAAAGATTTTGAACAAAATTTGTAAAAAGCAAAACAAATTATTAAGACTTTATGAATAAATGTGATTACAATTATATATCTTTTTTTACTGCTTGTCAACAGCTTTTTAAACATAATTTTCGAGATAGTTAAAAAATAACACAACGGTAGAAAAACAGCGACTACTTTGTTGCATATTTAACAAATTATTTACATGTGTAAAACAAAAACTCCACACACTGTTTAGTATGTGGAGCATTTTTTTAAGTTTATAACTATTAATTTGGTGAATATAAAACTAATTATTCACCCTTCATATCAATGAGATTTGCCTTGCCTTCAAAAGCGTCAACACTAAGCTTGATTGAATCAAAAATTGCTGTGCGAATGTCATCTTCTGTGACTTTAAGGTCTCTAAAGCAGTAGTTTGTGTTTATAAACAGGTCAAGGTCCATAATCTCTGCAAGGCCCACAGTGTAGATACCAGACTCAATACCCATCTTTGCACGCTCTTTTTCAATCTTTTTACCAAACATTGCAAACATCCAAACAGGGATGCCAACAACCTTTCTGTTTGAGCCCATTCCTCTTGCATCATAAACAATTTTGAGGAACTCGTCCCACTTCATATTGTAGCAAGAAATTGGCCATGCTCTCTTGTGATTAAATTTAGCATAATCTTCATACTCAACAGCACCAACGATAGCCTCACCAACTTGGCGAGCTGTAAGCATTGCAGTACCGCCCTTTGGATAAAAAGTGCAAGGGAACTTGTCCATCATTTGAAGTTGCTCAATGAGGATAACCCAAACTGGCTTGCGTCCTGGTTGTGTTCCAAAAATGTAAGGAAGCTCAAGAACTGCAACATCAAAATTTTCGTCAGCGTATGAAAAAGCAACATTTTCTTGGTCAATACGGCTACGAATATAGGGGTGCTGTTCTGTAAGTTTCATATCTGGGCGCTCTTTTGCAAGGTATGCAAAGTAGGAGCCTAGGATAACAGCATTTTTAAGTCCACACTCTTTTGCAAGAGGGAGCATACGCTCAAGAGGAGCAATGTTAAACTTGTGATAAACATCATAAACTGGTGCTGGATACTCAATTCTTTCGTCAACGCCCGCAGCGAAAATAAATGAGTCACAGCCTTTCATCATTTCTTTGATTTCTTCGTCTGTTTTGTCATTAATGTTTCCAAAAATGATTTCCATTTCTTCTGGGATAGGAGCGCCTTCTGGAAGAGGAGGGAGAGCGACAGATTTAACCTGATGTCCTCTTTCGATGAAGATTCTTGC
This sequence comes from Clostridiales bacterium, assembly GCA_012519975.1. Taxonomy (GTDB): domain Bacteria; phylum Bacillota; class Clostridia; order Oscillospirales; family Acutalibacteraceae; genus RZYX01. The sequence goes on along the minus strand of JAAYPE010000050.1, from coordinate 6,670 downwards.
AGCTTCACAGCCTAGTAAACCCGTTCCACCAATCATAAATACTTTCATAAACGATTCTCCTTAAATGTGTATTTTTTTGAATACCAGTAAATAGTGTAAAACGATTTGCAAAAAATGTCAACGGTTTTTGTGGTGTTTGTGCGAACATCAGGATGTTAAAATAGTAACAATTAAGTATTAGAAGTTTTTATGTACATTTTAGATAAAAGCAATTTCTTTTTTAGAATAAATGTTGAAAAAGTATCGATGAGCAGAATTTTCACTAAAAAAGAGACTAATATTTTTTATTTATTGAAAAATATTGTTTAATGTGTTAAAATTAAATCCGATGTACAAAATCATTTATATAATGTGTATAAATTTTGTCATATTTTATCGAAAACAAGGGGGAACGGGCTTTGAAAACCTATAACTCGAAAAACATTCGCAATATTGTAATTGCAGGTCATGGTAGCAGAGGAAAAACAACGCTTTGTGAGGCTATGTTGTATCTTGCCGGAGCAACAGGAAGGCTTGGCAGAGTGGCAGAAGGCAACACAGTAATGGATTTTGATGAGGATGAAAAAAAGCGTGGCGTCTCGGTAGGCGTAGGAGTTGCACCTCTTGAATGGAAAGATGTAAAAATAAACTTGATAGACACTCCAGGTCTTTTTGATTTTGCAGGGGGACTTAGTGAGGGTATGCGTGTAGCTGGTTGCGCTATAATTGTAACTGATGCGGAAAAGGCAAAATATGATGTTGGCGCTGAAAAGGCTTTTAAAGCGGCAGAAAAAAGGGGAATCTCTAAGTTTTTTGTTGTTACAAAAACAGATGCAGAAAATGCAAACTTTGGCAACATATTTGAAGAAATAAAAGCAATACACGGGCCAAAGCTTTGCCCCGTAGTTGTTCCCTATATTGAAGATAATCGTATAAAATACTTTGTAAACTTTGCGCAAAACAAAGCCTATGAATATAAAGATGGAAAATCAAGCGAGGTTGAAATGCCACAAAGCGAAAAGCTTGATGCAATGCGTGAAATGTTTAATGAATCCGTTGCAGAATCAAGTGAAGAGCTTATGGAAAAATTCTTTGCCGGCGAAAAATTTACAGAGGTAGAGGCAATTAGCGGACTTTTACAAGGTGTTGTTGATGGTGCAATTTATCCTGTTTATGCTTGCTCTGGATACAATCTTGATGCTGTTGATTTGTTGCTTGATGGAATAGTAAATTTAGGCCCTAGTGCTTGTGAAAAGTCGGGAGAGATTGCAACGGATTTGGATGGTAACGAGATGAGTTTGCCGTGCGATGAAAATGGAGACCTTGCGGCAATTTGTTTTAAAACAATTGTTGACCCATTTATAGGAAAAATGTCGTATGTTAAGGTTGTGTCTGGAAAAATTACTGCAGACACGAGCCTTTATAATAGCAGAACAGGTGAAGTGGAAAAAGTTGGCAAGCTTATTATGCCAAGGGGTGGCAAGCAGGAGGATACTAGCTGTATAACAGCGGGTGATATTGGCGCTATTACCAAAATGTCTGCACTCAAAACGGGAGACACCCTGAGTAGCCCTAAAAAGCCACTTAGCCTCAAGGGTATAAAATTGCCTACGCCTTGCCTTTCAATGGCTGTAAAGGCGCGTAAAAAGGGCGAGGAGGATAAGGTTGTTGCAGGCCTTCTAAAGCTAATGGAGGAGGACCCATCAATTGATTTCTATACAAATCAAGAAACTAGGGAGCAAATTGTCTCTGGGCTTGGTGAACAACATATTGATATAATCGTTTCAAAGCTTAAAAATAAATTTGGAGTTGAGGTAGACCTTTCAACACCAAAGGTTGCATACCGTGAAACAATCAAGAAAAAGGTTGAAGCACAAGGCAGGCATAAAAAGCAGTCAGGTGGTCACGGGCAATTTGGAGATGTGTTTATCAGATTTGAGCCTTGCGACTGTGATGATTTGATTTTTGAAGAAGAGGTTTTTGGTGGCTCAGTTCCAAAAAACTATTTCCCTGCTGTTGAAAAAGGACTTAGGGAATCAATTGAAAAAGGTGTGCTTGCCGGCTATCCAATGGTTGGAGTAAAAGCGACACTCTATGATGGTTCGTACCACTCTGTTGATTCGTCTGAAATGGCGTTTAAAATGGCTGCATCCCTTGCTTTTAAAAATGGAATTTCTCAGGCAAATCCTGTGATTTTAGAGCCTATAGGAACGCTAAGGGCAAATCTTCCAGATGAAAATATGGGAGATATAATGGGCGATATCACAAAGCGCCGTGGCAGAGTTTTGGGTATGGGTCCATCTGAAGAGGAGGCTGGAATGCAAGAAATTGTGGCAGAAGTCCCAATGGCAGAAATGGGAGATTTCTCAATTGTTTTGCGTTCTGTAACGAGAGGGAAAGGATTTTTTAGCACTGAATTTGCTCGCTATGAAGAAGCTCCAGCAAATATTGCACAAAAGGTTATTGAAGAATCTCAAAAGAATTTCTAGCAGTATCAAAACATAAAAACAAAACATAAAAACCTCTAATGTAGTTTGCATTAGAGGTTTGCTTATTATATTTTTAAAATATCAGTAGCGTTTTTATAAAAAATCTGTTGCATTTCAACTTCGCTCAGTCCAATGCTTTCAATAAATCGAATTTCGTCACAGGTGTTGCTCCAAGGCATATCACTGCCAAAAAGAATTTTGTCTGCTCCGTGTTTTTTTATAATCTCCTTTGCCCATTTTGGTGGAAGATGACTATAAGAATATGAAGTGTCAAGATAGATTTTTGAACCCGCAAGAGTGTTTAAAACATCTTTCCACAAAAGATACCCACCCATATGAGCCGCAACAACTGGAGTGTCTTTAAATATAGGTAAAATGTTTATAAGCCTTTGCGGAGTGCAATATAAAGGGTCTGGTATGCCAATGTCTACCCCCGCGTGAAAAACCGTTATAAGACCTAGGTTTGCCGCTTTTTCATAAATTGGAAATAATCGCTCTTCGTCTACAAAAAAGTTTTGATAGTTTGGGTGTAGCTTTATGCCTTTTATTCCTGCCTCTTTTAGACGATACAACTCGTCAATTGCCTCATCACTGTCAGGGTGAATAGAGCCAAAAGGAACAACATCGGGATTTGACAAGAGTGATATTGCATAGTTGTTTACATTTTTTTGTTGCTTTGGATTGGTTGCAATGTTTAAAACAACCGCCTTGTCGCACCCACAATTTTTAATTTTCTCAACAAGCGATTCTATCGTGCCGGTATGCTGCGGTGCTGTGTTCCCACAACTAGAGGATAGAGTTGCAATTGCACAGTCTGATATTTTTTTTGGAAAAGCGTGAGTGTGAAAATCTATTATCAAAAAATCAACCCTTTCTGTGTGCCTTTTTCATCCTTAGCTCTTTTGATAATACAATTTTACGAAGACGAAGCGATACAGGAGTAACCTCTAAAAGCTCGTCATCTTTAATAAATTCCATTGATTGTTCAAGGCTTAGTGTTGTGTGTGGAACAAGCCTTAAAGCGTCGTCAGAGCCAGATGCACGAGTGTTTGTGAGTTGTTTTTTTCTGCAAACATTGCAAACAACATCCTCACTTTTTGCACATTCTCCAACAATCATACCCTCATAAACGGGAACGCCAGGGCCTATAAAGAGTTTGCCCCTGTCTTGGGTGTTAAAAAGACCATATCCAGTGCTTTCTCCAGCTTCGTGAACAACAACAGAGCCACGGTCCCTTGTAACAATGTCACCTTTATATTCTTCATATCCATCAAAAATCTGATTCATAATTCCGTTACCGTTGGTGTCAGTCAAGAATTCTGAACGATAGCCAATAAGACCCCTTGATGGAATTTTAAATTCAATATGTGTAGCGCCACCTTCGTTTGCAGACATATCCATAAGCTCTGCCTTGCGTGAGCCGAGTTTTTCAATAACAGCACCAACATAGTCGTTTGGCACTTCAACTGATAAAATTTCCATAGGCTCACAAAGTACACCGTCGATTTCTTTAAAAATAACCTTTGGGCGAGAGACTTGAAACTCATATCCTTCCCTGCGCATTGTTTCAATTAAAATAGAAAGGTGCAATTCACCTCTGCCAGATACTTTGAAAGTGTCGGTTGATTCTGTTTCTTCAACACGCATACTAACATTTGTTTCAACCTCTTTAAAGAGCCTGTCACGAATATTCCTAGAAGTTACAAACTTGCCCTCTTTTCCTGCAAAGGGACTGTTGTTAACGATAAAATTCATAGAAATCGTAGGTTCGTCAATGGTTATAAATTCAATAGGCTCAACATTGCTCGGGTCACAGGCGGTGTCGCCAATGTTTAGGTCAGCCACGCCAGCAACAGCGATAATATCGCCAGCTTTTGCACTGTCAACCTCAACTTTTTTAAGACCTTCATAGCTATAAAGCTTTGTAACTCTAACATTTCTGTTGTTGCCGTCCATATTGCACAAAACAATTTGTTGCCCCTGATTTACTTGGCCACGCTCAACCCTACCAACACCGATTCTGCCAACATAATCATCATAATCAAGGCTTGAGAAAAGTATTTGTAAAGGTTTGTCGGCTTCGCATTTTGGTGGGTCAATTTTGCTAATAATAGCATCAAATAACGGACGCATATCACCTTGCCTGTCGTTTGGATTTAGCGACGCATATCCGTCCCTGCCAGACGCATAAACCACAGGGAACTCAAGTTGGTCATCATCAGCACCAAGCTCAATAAAAAGGTCAATAACTTCGTCAATAACCTCGTCCGGTCTAGCCCCTGGTCTGTCGATTTTGTTAACAACTACAACAACTTTTTTCTGGCAATCAAGTGCTTTTTTAAGAACAAATCTAGTTTGAGGCATACATCCTTCAAAAGCATCAACTAATAGTAAAACACCATCAACCATAAGCAAAATACGCTCAACCTCGCCGCCAAAATCAGCGTGACCGGGGGTGTCGATGATGTTTATTTTTGTTCCGTTGTAATTTACAGCTGTGTTTTTGGAAAGGATAGTAATACCACGCTCTTTTTCCAAGTCGTTGGAATCCATTACCCTATCCTCAACCTGTTCGTTTGTGCGAAAGGTTCCGCCTTGCATTAATAGCCCATCAACCAAAGTAGTTTTACCGTGGTCAACGTGGGCAATAATAGCTACATTTCTTATATCTTTTATCAAATTCAAAATTTACACCCTAACTTTTAGAAATTCAAGAAATTATTTTATCACTTAAATACCGTTTATGCAATAGCTAACTTGACGAATTTTATATTATTATGGTATAATCACCGCGTCAAGTGAATATGGGGTGCTGGTGCAATCCGGCTGAGATGAAAATTTAAGCGTTTTCGGACCCAGAGTTTTGCAATGCCGATTTCACATTGCAGGCTCGAACCTGATCAGGATAATGCCTGCGTAGGAAACTCTAGTTTTTTGCCTTGCGGTTTGTTCTATCGCTTGGCAATTTTTGATTATGAGGTGATTTTAATGGAATCAAACAGAAAAAAGGAACTAACAAACAAAATATTGCGTCTAACAGAAACGGCAATAATGATTGCAATTGCAACGGTTCTAAATGAGTTTAGTGTAATTAGGTTTCCTTTTGGAGGGACGGTAACGGTGTTTAGTCAAGTCCCAATAGTTGTTTTGGCATTTAGGTACGGCACACCGTGGGGATTTTCGAGTGGGTTTATTTTGGGGATAACTCAAATGATGTTTGGGCTAAAAAACTTTAGCTATGTAGCAGGAATTACAGCCTATTTAATTTTAGCACTTAGCGATTATCTTATAGCTTTTGGAGTTTTAGGATTTGGTGGAGTGTTTAGAAAAAGGGAAGAAAATCAAACGAAAGCATTGGTGCTTGGCACTATTTTTGCAAGCACATTGCGATATATTTGCCACTTTATTAGTGGAGTAGTTATTTGGAAAGATTATGCACCGGCAAATACGATAAAAGCTATTGTGAAATATTCCGCTGGATATAACGCATCATATATGATTCCAGAGGTAATAGTAACGGTGATTGGTGTAGTAGCGTTGTCAAAGGTTGTAGATTTTACATCTGAGAACTTAAAAGTGGTTAGAAAAGAAAAAGCAACAGAATAAACATAGTTTTTATTATAACGGCTCTCTTGTTGGGAGTCGTTATTTTTGGTTTGTTATGTTGTTTAATTTGTTTATGATTAGAATTAAAATACAAATTACACTCGTGTTTGATATTATTAAAACAAAAATACCTATACTTATTATATATAGTTTTATTTTGAATTTTGGTTAGAATGTTTGAAATTTTAACATTTAAGTGGTAAAATGTTAAAATACAAAAAGAAAATCAAGAGGAGGATGCTAATTGTCTGATATAAAATCTAATGATAAAAAGGACTCAATAGAAGAAAAAGCATCAAAACCTGAGAAAGCACAAGGTGAAGAAATCACTCAGAAGATAGAAGAGCAAAAACAAGAAAATGACAAATCCGAAAGCTCAGAGCAAAATGCGCAAAAATCTCAAGAAGAGTTAGAGCTTGAGGCAGAGCTAGAATCAATAAAAGACCTTATGCAAACACAGGTTGACAAGCTTTTAGAAAATCCCGAAACATCGGATTGGAACGAGCTTGTAAAAACTGCAAGTCGAGAGATTAAGGAGTCAAAGCAAGCAAAAACACAAGTCGATTTATGTGAGGTTTGTGGCGAAAATCCAAAGG
>JAAYPE010000049.1 GCA_012519975.1 Clostridiales bacterium | reverse complement strand
TCTTAAATTAATTAGTTATTCGCCTTTAGTTTGTCGACAATCTCGCTATCGGGAGTCACATATATTGTGTTATAAACATGATAAATAACTTTGCCAGGTTTTGCACCATTTGGCTTTTTCAGATTTTTAACTTGTGTAAAATCTACAGGAACTTTTGAGGAACTGCAAGCCGTGCTATACATTGCAGCAATAATAGCCGCCTCGTTAATTGCAATGTCACTTACTTCTTTTTGGCCCGCCACAATAATAACATGGGCACCGGGGAAGTCTTTTGTGTGTAGCCATATATCATTCTTAGCGGATGATTTTAAAGAAAGTTTATCGTTTTGTATATTATTTCTGCCAACTAAAATTTTAAAACCATCGCTTGAATAAAAGCAAATAGGGGGCAGTGGCGTGCTTTTTTTAACTTTGTCTTGCTTTCGAAGTCGAACATAACCGCCCTCAATAAGCTCCTTTTTTATTTCGACAAGCTCGGTTTCGCTCTCGGCCCTAGTTAGCGAATCTAAAACACTTTCAAGATACACTATTTCTTCTTTTCCATTCTCAATTAAATCTTTTAACATTTTCTCTGCTGTATAGGTTTTTTTATACTCTTTATAGTATTTTTGAGAATTTTGAACTGGCGACAATGCAGGGTCTGCCGGAACACGCAAAAGATTGTTGTTATCATAATAATTAGGCAAATCATAATATGGTAAGCCCTTTTTTAATGAATATTGATGGGCTGTAATCAGCTCTGCAAAAACTCTTAAATTCTCCCTATCCTTGCATTGTTCAAGCTCTGCCTTTTGTAAATCAAGCTTTCTTGAAGTCCGCTCAAGTATAGTGGTAAGGTTTTTTCGCAAGTCTTGAGAGCGTTTTGAAATTCGTTCTATTTTATCTTTTTTAAAATAGAAGACATCAAGTAAGGCAGAAAAACTCTCAACCTCTTCTTTAAAAACAAGTGGGTTGTATTGTGAAATATCAAAGAAAGAAAAATCAAAAGGCTTGTTGTTTTCGTCATATAAAATTATGGGACGGTGATTACCTAGCAAAGTTTTTGCAAGCTCGCTTAGGTTGTTTTCGAGCAAAGTTATACAGTCATCATTTAACAGCGAAACCTTTAAATCATCACCGCAACTAAGGTAAGAAATTTCTCTGCATACAATTGGAGAAACACCCATAACACTGGATAAAATAGCGGTGGATAAAGGTTTTTCACTATGTTCTAAAATGCGTTTTACAACTTTCTTGATATCCGTTGTAAGAAGATTTAGCTTGTTTTGCTCGGGTGGAAGCTTGTATTCTAATGCTGGCAAAACCTGTCTTATTGATGATTTTGAAAAATCAACTCGCTTTAAAGAATCAATTATTTTACCCTGAAAATCAATCAAAATAACATTGCTGTGCTGTGCCATAATTTCGATACATAGGCAAAGCTTTACCTTGTCTCCTATTTCGTTTACTGCGTCAAAATCAAAAAATAAAACTCTATCAAGCTCGTGTTGTCTAACACCGGTTAAAATAGCTCCCGTAAGATGTTTTCTCAAAAGCATACAAAACATAGGAGGTGTTGCCGGATTTTCGGGTGAATTTTGGGTGAAGTGGACACGCGCACTGTTTGCCCTTGCAGACATCAAAAGTTTGAGCGTGCCATTACTTTTTGACCGCATATTTAGAATGATTTCCTCGCGTGAGGGTTGGTATATTTTATCAATTTTTGAGTTTATTGCAGTTGCTATAATTTCTTCTTTAAGACAGTGTAAAAACATTCCATCAAGTGCCATTTAAAAAGCTCCTAACAAGTTACAAATTCGGTCGGTACAGAGTCGATATACACTACACTAGCTGTTGAAAATTCTGACTCGAGCATTTGCGCCAAAACAGGCATTGCGGGATTTTCTGTTTCATAGTGACCCGCAGCGATTAAAGTTAAACCATCGCTTGTTGCATCTAAAAAGTCGTTGTGCTTTGCATCTCCGGTTACAAAAGCGTCTGCACCTGCGGCAATTACATCGGGTATAAAGCTACAGCCACTACCACCGCAAACGGCAACCTTGCAAACATCGCTTTGACCCTTTGCAAGTCTTACTGTTGTCCCTAGTTTTTTTGCAACAAACTTTGCAAAGTCCTGTGGAGTTGATTTTTTGGTTGTGCCAATTCTTAAAATTTCGCTATCATCACTGCTTTTTAAAACAGATACATTATCAAGCTCTAAAAGTTGGGCTAAAACATCATTTACGCCACCTTTTGCTAGGTCAAAATTTGTATGGGCGCATATGGCACAGATGTTTGAGCGTAAAAGTTCGTATACAGGGTCACCTTTTAAAACTTTTTTTAGAGGATTAAAAATGATGGGATGATGAGAAATAATAACATCGGCATTAGAAGATTTGGCTTTTGAAATTGTATCACAAGTTATATCAAGGCACACTGCAATTACCTTAACTTCTTTAGAAATATCGCCAATTAGCATACCGCTGTTGTCCCATTTTTCTTGAGTTTCAAAAGGGGCGAAGGAATTTATAAAGTCATACACATTTTTTACTGTTATCATCTTTAACACACCTTTCAATATCAGAAATAATAGTGTAAAGCTCTTGTGCTTTATAATCGTCGTTATTTATCTTGTAAAGCGCATCGGCACGCTTTTTAAGCCTTGCTATTTGATTTTGTAAATACTCTTTTGCGTAAGTGTTTTGGCACTCACAAAGCTTGCCAATATACGCATATGAAATTGGCAAATTGCTATAGCTTTTGCCAGAATAAACTGCATTTATGGCTATGTATAAACGGTCAGAATCAATTGTTGCATTCTCTGCTAAAATTTTAAATCCGTTTTGCATAAAAAATTGCCTTACCTCTTCTGCTCGTGACATTGGTTGAATAATAAGTCGCTTATTTGCGTTACATATCCAGTCGCAATTTTTTAGTATTTCAACAATCAAAGTGCCTCCCATTCCTGCTATTACAATATCGTCGGCACTATCTTATTTTATATTTTCAAGCCCGTTAGATAAAACAAGAGAGACGCTTTCTACAAGTCCGTAGCTAACAAGGGTTTCCCTTGCACTCTCAAGAGGCTTTTTTCTAAGGTCGGCAGCTATTGCGCCAGAGACTTTTTTAGAGAGCATAAGGTATGCGGGCAAATATCCGTGGTCTGTACCAATATCGGCAACAATAACATCCCGCCTTACCATATCTGCCACCATTTTTAAACGGGGACTTAGATTTAACACAAAAACACCGCCATATTTAACTTAATAAAATATTAAAGGCAGCGAATAAAAACGCTGCCTTTTTGATACTAGAAGCTACTTAATAACTGCATTAATATCTGCTATAAGCTTGTCTGTGTCTACTCCGTGCACAGCACAAGCCTGCACCACTGTTTCGCCTCTTGCAGATGGGCAACCAAGGCACTGCATACCCATTTTAACGAAGAACGGTGCAACTTCTGGGTGTTCATCAAGAATATCTGCGATGATGGTTTCTCTTGTAATTTCAGTCATCTTAAAACCCTCCTTATAACTTTAATCTACTTTTTTTATTTCGATATGAACAATATCCTCATCAATTTCTGCATCTTTTGCAAAGTCGTTTTCGATACCGCGACCAAGCATTAATTCATCTGCTAAAAGTTCATTTGAAATATGCTCTTTTGACTCGGACAGTGCAGACATTATAAAGTCACTATCGCTACTTATTGAAACAATAACTCGCTGCTCAACCTGATACCCAGCCTCTTTTCGAATTAGCTGACATTGCCTTACAACATCTCTTACAGCGCACTCTTTTAAAAGCTGTGGAGTGAGAATTGTGTCAAGGGCGACAACAACATCCTTGTTGGCACACTCAGAAGAAACAATACCATCTTTTGCCTTTGTTTGAACGGTGAAGATAGAAGAATCAAATTCCTCTTCCCAATTAGGAACAGTTACGCTGCCACCGTTTTTAACTGCGGTTGTAAGACTTTCCATTTCCTGACTTGAAAGCTCTTCAAGGGTTTGCTTCATCTTGTTTACATTTTGTTTCAACACAGCTCCGGCAACTTTAAAGTTAACAGCTGAATAAAAATCCTCAAGAATTGAAAAGTCGCTGATATATTTTATTTCTTTAATATTTAGCTCATCTTTGATATTTTTCTCAAAAACTTTAATTTTATTAGCGTCGCCATCATTTGCACAAACAAACAGAGTAGAAAGAGGTTGGCGAACCTTTAGTTGGCACTCGTTGCGAAGACGCATCGCAGTTGCAATAACATCACGAGAAATAGCAGTTTGCTCAATTATTCCATCATCTTCAAAGCCTTCTATTGGTGTTGGCCAATCGCTTAGATGAACAGAAATAGGGGAGCTTGGCATAACTTTTCTTGTAAGGTCTTGCCAAATCTTTTCAGTCATAAAAGGAATGATAGGTGCCATTGTTTTAACACAGGTGTTAAGTGCAAAGAAAAGCACCCAATACGCAGTTGTTTTGTCGGCAGTGTCACCAGTTTTCCAAAAACGGCGACGATTTGTACGAATATACCAGTTTGAAATATCGTCAACAAAAACTTCAAACTCTTTAACTAATAAATAGGTTTTGTAATCGTCCATATATGCGGTGGCTTTTTTGATAAAATCATTTGTGCGCACAATAAGCCAACGGTCAGTAGGGGATAGGTTTTTTGCATCAGGAGTAAAACCGTCTAAAACAGGTTTGTCAATCCTTGCATATGTGTCAAAGAAAGTGAAAATATTCCAAAAAGACAATAACTTTCTCCTAGCTTCGTCACCTAAGTTAAATCCAAATCGCACATCGTTGTTAACTGGAGCACCAGCATAAAGATAACGAACGGTGTCAGCACCGATTTTTTCGGCAGCGTCGTCAAATTGAATCATAAACCCAGTTTTGGAGAACTTAGAGCCGTCCTCTGCAACAACGGCATTATAGGACAAAACTCTCTCATAAGGGGCACGCCCTTCAAGCACGGTACTCATAAATAGCATAGAGTAGAACCATAGGCGTACTTGCTCACGCATTTCTGTAATCCACTCCGCAGGGAAGTTTTTTTGCCACTCCTGCCTATCTTCAAAATACCCAGTAGTAGAAAATGGGACAATTCCGGCATCAAGCCAAACATCACCAATCTCACTTACTCTTGAAACGGGTTTGCCACATTTTGGACATTTTATTTGAATTTCATCAATCCAAGGTCTGTGTAGCTCTGGCAAAGCGTCAACAGCCTGTGGATTTACAGCTTTTTCTTTAAGCTCTGCTTTTGACCCAATAACGGCTACATTGCCACAGTCCTCACAAGGATAAAAAGGTAAAGGCATACCGTAATAGCGTTTTCTAGAAATATTCCAGTCGCCCATATTATTAAGCCAGTCATTCATACGCTTGCCGTTTGATTCAGGCTCCCATTTAACTTGTGAAGATGCCTCGATAAGTTTTGGTTTTATCTCCTGAGTACGAATGTACCAAGCGGGAACAAGTCTAAAAATTACTTCAGACTTGCAACGCCAACAAACAGGGTAGCTATGCTCGTGAGGCTCTATTTTATAAAGCTTATTTGTTTTTTCAAGTTCGCTGAAAACTTCGTCTGCAATTTCGTGGCTGTCTTTTCCAGTCATAAAGCCAAACCCAGACAAAAACACACCCATATCATCAACAGGCATAACCTGTGCAAGCCCAAGCTTTACGCCAAGCTCAAAGTCCTCAAGTCCACAACCGGGGGCAATATGAACAACTCCAACACCTTCGGTTGCGTCAACATCTTCCCAAGCAACAATTTTATGGTCAATATCCTTTTGTGCCTCAAACTCAGGAAAACAAGTTTCGTAACTTAGTCCAACAAGCTCTTCGCCCTTGAATACTCTTAAAACCTCAAGCTTGTCATCGCCAAGATATTTTATCGCATTTTTAGCAAGAACTAATACAGCATCATCACTTTTTACTTTTACTTCAACATAATCAATTTCTGGATTAACAGCCAACGCAACATTAGATGAAAGTGTCCAAGGGGTAGTTGTCCAAACGAGGATTTTTCTACCGTCCTGAATGATTGGAAGTTTAAAAAACACTGACTTATGCGTCATAATTTTATAAGAGCCAGTCATCTCGTGCTCAGACAAAGAGGTTCCACAGCGAGGACACCAAGGCATAGGTTTGTATTCACGCTGAATCCAACCGCTATCGTCGCAAGTTTTTAAAAAATGCCAAATACCACCGATGTTTTCATCAGTGTGTGTAAAATATGAATTATCCCAGTCCATCCATTGACCAAGTCGCTTAGATTGCTGTGTAATTATACCCGAAAAACGCTCAACACGTTCAACACACTTGCGTGTGAACTTATCCATTCCATACTCTTCAATTTCTTTTTTTGTCTTAAAGCCAAGCTCTTTTTCAACCTCAACTTCAACCCAAAGACCTTGTGCGTCAAAGCCGTTTTGATAACGGCAATCATATCCGTTCATGGCTTTGTAGCGAAGCACGATATCTTTGAGTGACCTTC
>JAAYPE010000048.1 GCA_012519975.1 Clostridiales bacterium | reverse complement strand
TTATAACTGGTTTTTAGAACAGCTTGAAATTGAGCGTCCACCAAGGCAGATTGAGTTTGCAAGGCTTAACCTTAACTACTGCGTTACAAGCAAACGCAAGTCCTTATATCTTGTAAATAATGGTATTGTTAGTGGTTGGGACGACCCTAGAATGGTTACAATAAGCGGTATGAAAAGGCGTGGATATACTCCAGCGGCAATAAGAGATTTTTGTGACAGAATAGGCATTTCAAAAGCATATAGTATGGTTGATTATGGGTTGCTTGAGGCTTGTGTTCGTGATGATTTGAATGCAAATGCACCAAGGGCAATGGCTGTTTTAGATCCGCTTAAAGTTATAATAGAAAACTATCCGCAGGGGCAAACAGAAGAAATTGAAGTAGAGATAAACCCAGACAAGCCAGAAATGGGAACAAGAAAAGTTACATTCTCACGGGAGATTTATGTTGAGCGTGACGACTTTATGATTGAACCTGTTAAAAAATATTTCAGGCTTTATCCGGGGAATGAAGTAAGGCTCAAGAGTGCATATTTTGTTAAATGCACAGGATATGAGCAGGATGAAGACGGCAATGTTACTTGCCTTCGTTGCACATATGACCCAGAAAGCCGTGGAGGAAAATCGCCGGACGGACGCAAGGTTCGTGGCACTCTTCACTGGGTTTGTGCTACTGATAATGTCAAAGCAGAAATCAGACTTTATGATAGGCTCTTTAATGTAGAAAACCCATCAAGCGATGATGCACCTCTTGATGAGTTCGTTAATCCAAATTCACTTGTAGTTTTAAAAGACTGCTTACTAGAAGGTGGGTTGCGTGGAATAAAGCCTGGTGATATGTTTCAGTTTATGCGCAAGGGATATTTTTGCGTTGACACAGACAGCACAGATGATAATATTATAATAAACAGAACGGTTGAGCTTAACTCATCTTGGAAATAACAAAAAACAGTGTGGATAAAACCGCACTGTTTTTTTATGTAGAATTTTAAATTTAGAGAATTTCACCCATTGTGCCAGGAGTAATACCAGCAGCGTTGGATTCGTCTGTGTCGATATGCATTGCAAAAGCGTACTCAGGGTTTACTCTTACAATAACATCATCAAAAATTAAAGAACGCTCGTCGGATTTAACCCTAACAGCTACAACCTGCTTGTCTGTAAGATTATATTTTTGTGCGTCCTCAGGTCTTGCGTGGATGTGGCGCTTAGCAATTATAATGCAATCGTCAAGCTCAATTTCACCCTTTGGACCTACAAGCTTGCAAGCACCCGCACCGACAAGGTCGCCTGACTCTTTAACAGGAGCGCTAACTCCAATAGAGCGCGCGTCAGTTGCAGAAAGCTCGACTTGAGTTTTTGAGCGAATTGGACCAAGGATAGAAACTGCTGGAAATTCACCCTTTGGACCTATCACTTTTATGCGTTCGTTAGACGCAAATTGCCCCGGCTGTGATAGCTCTTTTTTAGATGTAAGCTCATACCCTTTTCCAAAAAGTATGTCTAAATCCTCTCTTGTAATATGAGCGTGCCTTGCAGATGTTTCAATTAAAACTTTTCTTTCCATTAAAAAATACATCCCCCATATAGTAATCTTTGTGTATTATATTACAACAAAAACAGTCAAAATTCAACACTGACTAAAATTTGGTAAATTTTTAGTACTGTTTATGGTTTAGTTGTGTTGAAAATAAGGGTAGTATTATGTTATAATTACAGCATTATTGGAGGTAGAGGTGGCTAAATGAAGAAAACGAAAATCATTTGTACAATAGGACCTGCTTGTACTGATGAAAAAATAATTATCAATATGGTTAAAGCCGGTATGAATGTTGCAAGGCTTAATTTTTCGCACGGTAATTATGATGATCACAAAGAAAGAATAGAGCTTATAAAAAAAGTTCGTAAAAAACTAAACACACCAATTGCGATATTGCTTGATACAAAAGGTCCAGAGTATCGTATAAAAACATTCAAAAATGGCAAGGCTGAACTTGTAGCGGGCGAAGTTTTTAGTCTTACATCAAGAGATGTTGAGGGCGATGATACAATAGTTTCTGTATCTTATAAAAATACGATAAATGAACTTAGCGTTGGTGATATGGTACTAATAAATAACGGGCTTGTTGTTTTAGAGGTTCAAAGCAAAACGGGTACCGACGCAGTTTGCAAGGTTATAACTGGTGGAATACTAACAGATAGAAAAAGTATGAGCTTTCCAAACAAGGTTTTAAATCAAGAGTATTTAAGCGAAATAGACAAGGCGGATATCCTGTTTGGAATAGAAATGGATGTTGATTTTATTGCTTGCTCTTTTGTATCGCACAAAAATGATGTTGTAGCTGTTAGAGAATTTGTCGACAAAAACGGTGGCAAGGAAATAGAGCTTATATCAAAAATAGAAAATCGCTCTGGTGTTGATAATATTGCAGAAATTTTAAATCACAGTGACGGAATAATGATTGCAAGGGGCGACCTTGGCGTTGAAATTCCGTATGAAGAGCTTCCGGCAATTCAAAAACACCTTATTACAATGTGCAGAATGCAAGGCAAAAGAGTAATTACAGCAACTGAAATGCTAGAGTCAATGATTACAAATCCAAGGCCTACCAGAGCAGAAATTTCAGATGTTGCTAATGCTGTTTATGACGGAACAAGTGCTATTATGCTATCGGGAGAAACGGCAACAGGTAATTTTCCTGTTGAGTCCGTGGAGGTAATGAGCAAAATAGCTGAGCAAACAGAGGCAGATATAAACTATGTAAGAAGATTTAGAGATGCAAAGTTTGATATAAAAAATTCGAGCGATGCTATTTCTCACGCTACCTGTGCGCTTTCTGTTGATGTTGATGCAAAGGTTATTGTAGTATGCACAATTACAGGCACTACAGCACGAATGGTTTCAAGATTTCGCTCTCCAAATCAGATTGTTGCAATGACTACAAGCGAAAAAGTGTGGAACAAGCTATCTATGTCTTGGGGTGTAATTCCAATAATTTGTCAAGAGTTTGAGAGCGTAGATGTTTTGATATACTGCGTTACAGATAAGATAAAGCAATGTGGAATGGTTGAGGCTGGAGATAATATTGTAATAACAGCAGGAATGATAAGTGGTGTTGCAGGAAGCACAAACCTTATCAAACTAGAAACTATAAAATAACTAATAGCGAGTGTATTTTAAATGTACAAAAGTTATGAAGAGCTAAAATTTGACTGTGAGCAATGCACAAAATGCGAGCTTTGCAAAACAAGGAATAACCTAATTTTTGGAGCGGGCAACCCAAATGCAAATGTTATGTTTGTAGGTGAAGCACCGGGAGAAAATGAGGATTTGCAGGGCAAGCCTTTTATAGGAAGGGGAGGGCAAGTTTTAGACGAGTTGTTAGAGTCTGTAGAACTGGATAGGAAAACAGATATTTTTATAACTAATATACTTAAATGCCGTCCACCAAAAAACAGGGATCCACAACCAAAAGAGCAAGAAGCGTGCATTGATTGGTTGCAAGAACAGATAAGGGTAATTAGCCCTAAAATAATTGTGTGCCTTGGCAGAGTGTCGGCACAAAAACTTATTGCATCTGACTTTAAAGTAACCAAACAACACGGTCAGTTTTTTGAAAAAGATGGCATCTTAATGATGGGTACATTTCATCCGGCAGCTATTTTGCGAAACCCAAAACAAAAGCCACAGGTGCTTGAGGATTTTTTAAAACTTAAAGAAAAAATCAATGAGCTGTCAAAAGGTTAGAATAAACAATATTAAGAAAAATCAAAAATACAGTTGATTTTTCTTAATATTTGTGGTAATATACTTTGGCAGTTAAAAATGCGCTCGTAGCTCAGCTGGATAGAGTGTTTGGCTACGAACCAAAAGGTCAGGGGTTCGAATCCCTTCGGGCGCGCCATAAAAGCCTTGTAACCATGTTGGTTACAAGACTTTTTTTATTTTAATTTAGCGTTTGTTTGCTCGTAGTTCTAAAAAATGTGTTAATTTAATTTCTTAAGTTTTATCGCATCTGCAAGACATTCACTTTTGTGTATATTTTCTTGTCAAAACAGTATTTTTATATTTATTTTGTGTTATGTTTTTACTTTTAAATTAAAATTTTATGACTTAAAAATTATAGTTTTTATCATTTTAAGTTTGCAAACTTTATGTATATGTTCGATGTTTATTTTAAAGACAAATCATTTTATGGCATGTCTTTTTCTTTAGAAGAAAGTGTAAAATGTTATAATTTGTCAAAAACAATGTAAGATTACCTGTGTTTATTTCTTATACCTAAATAATTCACAATTATAGAAATATGTTTGTAGTTATTTTGCATTGAATATAATTGAAAATTTGGTTATAATGTTCAAAAATGATAACTTTATTCTTTTTTGTAAAGTATGAAAGGTGATAATATTAGATGGGAAAAATTAAAGAAAATCGTTGGTACATTTATCAAAAGGAGAGATTCCCGATTTTGATGTACATACCTATGATTGCAGCGTTTAGCACTAGTGCTGTTGGGTATGCATCAATTTTAAGAGGAGGAAAGGTTAGCGCACTGTCCCTTATAACATCGTTTATAACCTCGTTCACTGTTTTTGCGCTCTTGAGAATTGCTGACGAGCATAAGGATTTTGAGGAAGATTCAAAATATCGTCCATACCGCCCTGTGCCTAGGGGACTTGTAAAACTATCAGAGCTTAGGAATATTGGAATTGCACTTTTAATTGTTCAAGTGATTTTTGCACTGGTTTTAGACTACACACTTGTCCCGTTATTATTTATCGCTTGGCTATACTTAGTGATGATGAGAAAAGAGTTTTTTTGTGGCGAATGGTTGCGTAAACGCCATGTTACATATATGTTATCTCATATGCTTATTATGCCGATACTCGATTTTTATGCAACGGCTTGTGACTTTGCTCCTAAAGGTAGATGGGACTTAGCTCCATATGTTTTATGGTTTATTTCATCTAGCTTTTTGGATGGAATTGTTATTGAAGTTGGACGAAAAATGCGTGCGCCTGAAGATGAGGAAGAGGGCGTAGAAACTTACTCGCTGATTTGGGGAAGAAAAGTTTGTACTATGGTTTGGTGTGGTTGTATGGCACTTTCAATGGTGTTTACATTTATTGCAACAAATCAAATTGGCAGAGCTAAACCTGCATATATTTTGCTTCCGATTGTCCTTGTTTTTAACACAGTGAGCTGTATAAAATATGCAAAAAATCCAACAACCGAAAATTCAAAAAAAATAGAAACTCTCTCAGGTGTATGGTCAATTTGCGACTACACAGCTCTTGGAATTTTACCACTTTTCATATATTAAATTAATTTTATAAAAGGAGAAAAAGAATGATTGATTATATTGTCCGATATGACTCTATAAACACTAACGACCCCCTTTTTGCAAAGCTTGGTGGAAAAGCAGGTGCGCTTGCAAGATTATCGGAACATAGTTTGCCAATACCAGAGTGGTTTGCTTTAACGAGTGATGCGTTTTTTGAAAACCTATCAACAGAGCAACTTGATTTGCTAAACTCACAAAAAATAGATGAATTTTTAAAGTCTATTGAAAACTTTAATGTAAAGCAAGATATTGTAGATAGAATTTTGCAAGAGCTTGAAACAATTCCTGGAGATGCTTTTGCAGTTCGTTCGTCAGCACTAAGCGAGGATTCGGGTGACTCCTCATTTGCAGGGCAGTATGAAACATTTTTGTGGACATCAAAGCAAGATGTTATAGAAAAGGTTGTTTTGGTGTGGAAGTCTGCTTTTTCACAGCGTGTTATGTTTTATCGTGAGCAAAACGGAATAGATGGAGTGCCAGAAGTTCCAACAGTACTTATTCAAAAAATGGTTAAATCTGAGCAATCAGGAGTAGCGTTTGGTGTAAACCCAATAACCGGAAGTGAAAAAACAGCCACAGTAAGTGCCGTTTTTGGCCTTGGCAGTGCGTTAGTTGACGGTGAGGCAAACGCGGACATATATGAAGTTGATATTGATGGAAATGTAGTATCAAAAGATATTGCAAATAAAAATGTAAGCCATATAATAAAAAATAATACTGTTATTAGCGAGATAGTGCCAGATGAGGTTAGGCAAAATCCGGTTTTGACAGACGATAAAGCAAGTAAGGTTGCAAAGCTTGCAAGAAAAACCGGAAAAATCTTTGGAAGATATCAAGATATTGAGTGGGCTTTTGAAAGCGATAAGCTATATTTGTTGCAATCAAGGCCAATCACAACACTTGCAAAAACCGTTCAAACAGATGCAAGAACAGTAATTTTTGACAATAGTAATATAGCAGAGAGTTATGGAAATGTTACAATGCCACTGACTGCATCCTTTATTGCCTATGTTTATCAAGAAGTTTACAAGCAGTTCTGTGCTTTGTTTGGGATATCACAAAAGGTGATTGACGAAAATGAATTAATGTTTAAATGTATGCTAGGTTTTAAAGATGGAAGAGTGTACTACAATTTGCTCTCTTGGTATCAAATGCTTGCAATTATGCCTTTTTATGAGGCTATGAGCGGACTTATGGAACAAATGATGGGCGTAAAAGAGGCATTGCCTAAAGAGTTTTTGGACTCGGTTAGACCAGAGCAGGAGTCTAAAATTCGCAAGACTTTTAAAAATATAAAAACCATAAACCACTTTATACATACACTCATTCACCTAGATTCTAAAGTTAATAAATTTTATGGCTATATAGATGAGGCTTTAGATGACCGCAGGCTTGACACAATGACGATTGATGAGCTTTATAGCTATTATTATGAGCTTGAAAGCAAGCTTATTTCTAAATGGGATACACCTCTTGCAAACGACTTTTTTACAATGGTGTTTCACGGCACTTTAAGCAAGCTTTGTGAAAAATGGTGTACTGACAAAGATATTCACAACGACCTTTTGTGCGGTCAAGGTGGAATAATTAGCGCAGAGCCTGCAATGCTTACAAGAGAAATGGCAGACAGTATTCGCAGTGACCGTGATTTTTGCTTGCTACTGACTAAAGGAGAGCTATCTCAAATTACAAAAGAAGTAAACGAAAGGCCAGAATTTCAAAAACAGCTTGATGAGTATATGGATAAATTCTCAGACCGTTGTATGGATGAACTGAAGCTTGAATCAGACACTTTGTCAGATAATCCGTTGTTGCTCTATCGCTCAATAGGGGCGCTTGCACTTAAAAAGCAGTTTACCGGAGAGAATAGGGACGAAATTGTAAAGCAAGCAGAGCTTCAAGTTAAAAAGGATTTAAAAGGACATCCGTTTAGAAAGCTTGTTTTTAATTTTGTTAGAAAAAATGCAGCAAAAACAGTTAGAAACAGAGAGAATTTACGCTTTGAGAGAACTCGCGTGTTTGGAAAAGTTAGAAGAATTGTTGTAGAGATTGGTATTCGCTTTGCGTCCCGTGGTGTGATTGATGATAAGCGAGATATTTTCTACTTAGAGATTGATGAAATAATGGGATATATTGATGGAACATCTACAACATATGACCTCAAAGAGCTTGTTAAATTAAGAAAAAATGAGTACGAAAGTAACTGTAAAAAAAGCACCCCGCCAAGACGATTTTTAGTTCACGGAACAATGGGTGGAGCACCTTTAGAGGAGTTTAAATTTACAGAAAAAGCAGACGAAAATCTAGCAGAGCTTAGCGGAACAATGAAAGGCCTTGCTTGTTGCTCTGGTCTTGTAACTGGTGTTGCTCGTGTTGTTACCGACCCTACGAACACTGCAATGCAAGATGGCGAAATTCTTGTTGCAGAAAGAACAGACCCAGGCTGGATTACTCTGTTTAGTATGGCGTCAGCACTCGTTGTTGAGAGGGGTAGCTTGCTGTCACACGCTGCCATTGTTTCAAGAGAAATGGGAATACCTGCTGTTGTTTCTGTCGATGACGCAACAACAATAATAAAAGATGGTGACATTATTAGGGTTAATGGAATGACAGGTACGGTTGAAATCTTAGAGTCTCAAAACGATGAAATGAAGGAGTCTATATGAGTAGTGAAGTTGCAAATTATGCGGATTTTTCAAAAATTAGATATGCACAATGTTGGGAAGATGCAGATGTTTTATTAAAGGCTCTCGATGTTAAAGAGGGTGGAAACTACCTGTCTATTGCATCAGCTGGAGATAACTCGCTATCAATTTTAAGCGAAAACCCAGCAAGTGTAATTGCAGTTGACCTAAACCCATCACAGATTGCTTGCGTAGAGCTTAGAAAAGCAGCATATAAATACTTGACATATGACGAAATGATTGCTTTTTCAGGAGTGAGGCATTGCGATAACAGAATTGCAATTTACAATAGGCTTAAACCAAATTTGCCAAAACAGAGCCTTGCATATTGGGAAGAGAATCTAGAAGACATTGAAACTGGATTTTATCATATGGGCAAGTTTGAAAATTATTTTGCAATGTTTCGCAAGGTTTTAAAGCTTATACATAGCGATAAAACTGTGGATAAACTACTAGAGCAAAAAACACTGGGCGAGCGACACTCATTTTATAACAATATTTGGAATAACCGTCGTTGGAAAGTGTTATTTAAAATGTTTTTCTCAAAAAAGGTTATGGGAAAATTTGGCCGTGACCCTGCATTTTTTCGCTATGTCGATGTGCCAGTATCAGAAAGAATTTTACAGCGTACAAAATATGCACTAACCGATTTGGATACATCTAAAAATCCGTATTTGCACTATATTTTAAAAGGCAATTTTGGAAATGCATTGCCCCACGCTCTAAGAGAAGAAAATTTTGATAGTATAAAAAGAAATATTGATAAGCTTGAAGTAAAATTGTGGTCTGTAGAAACAGCACTTGACAGTATGAGTGATGTGAAGTTTGACGGCTATAACCTTAGTGATATTTTTGAATATATGTCTGAAGAATCTATGCTAGAAATCTATGACAAGTTGATTTGTTCTGCAAACAATAATGCAAGAGTTGTATATTGGAATATGCTTGCTCCTCGTTTTGCACCAGACAGTTTGTCGAAGAATGTTGATAGTAAAACAGATCTTGCAAAAAAATTGTTCTTGCAAGATAAAGCTTTCTTTTATAGCGCTTTAAGAATAGAGGAAATAGTAAATATAAGTGTTACAAATGGGTGATTTTAAATGCTTAAAATATTAAACCGCGATAACATAAACGAGCTTGAAGCATATCTAAATCAAGAAATATATAAGGGTTTTTCACAAGAGGTTTTTGTTGAAAGCTTAGCAGATTTTCATATAATTTATGAGGAAAACGGCAAGGCCCTTGCAAGATGTTCGGTTTGGTTTACAAACACTCCAAAGGGGAAAAACAGTGATAACATAGGTTGTATAGGGCATTTTGAAGCGCAATGTCAAGAGTTTGCAAACAAGGTTTTAGAAAAAGCGTGTAACACACTGCGTGGCAACGGATGTGACTTTGTAGTAGGTCCGATGGATGGAAACACATGGCGTAGATATAGGTTTGTAACATATTCAGATGGTAGCAATCCTTTTTTACTAGAGCCACAAAACTCGCTCAAGTATCCAATTTGGTTTGAGGATTTTGGGTTCAAACAAGAGGCTCAGTATTTTTCTAAACGCTCAAAAATTCAAAAACCTATTCAGGACAATGATAAAAAAATTCTAGACCTTGAAAAAAGAGGCGTAAAGCTCAAACCTCTAGATATGCAAAGTCTTGATACCCAGCTAGATATAATTTATGATATCTCCGCCGTTTCTTTCTCAAACAATTTGTATTATACAAAGCTCGATAGAGATAGCTTTAAAAATCAGTATTATGCATATAAAGATTATCTAGTTTCAGATCTTATTCTTATAGCATTTGACGAGGATGAGCCTGTTGGATTTGTGTTTTTAATCCCAGATTACAACGAGATGAAGTCAAAAGGCAAAGTAGAAACAGTTATTGCAAAAACTATTGCAGTTTTGCCAGATTATAGGCAAATAGGTCTTGGCAATGCAATGCTAAGTTTAGCATATTCTAACGCTTTTAAACTAGGGTTTGAAGATGTGATTGTAGCGCTTGTGTATAGCGATAATGTGTCTGCAAAGCTAATAGACAGAGATTTTGATTATAATAGAAAATACACTTTATATAGCAAAGATTTATAAAATAATTACCCCTAAATTTTAAAGGAGAGTAGCATAAATGAGCATATCCTCACTGCTTTATAAAAATACTAAAGATTTTGGAGATACAGTAGCTTTTTATGAAGGAAGTAAAAAATATACATACACGCAATTTACGCAAATGGTTGAGGATGCAAAAAAAATCCTTTTAAAAAACGGTATAAAAAAAGGCTCAAGAGTAATTCTTCTTGAGCCGATTTCTGTTCGACTTTATGTTGCATTAATGGCTATTTGGGACTTGGGTGCTAGTGTGATAATTTTTGACCCAACGGCAACACCTGATTATATTAAAAGATGCTTGACAAGGGTTGAGCCTGATTTTTTTATCGGGTGTAAAAAAGCTTTTTTATTAAAAATAAAATTATCTGCACTAAGGGAGATAAAAAAATCTATTTTGATTGACGAGCTTTTTTCAATAAAAAGCAAAGAGCCTATTGATTTTGAAAACTCCTGCGACAAATCTTTTGAAGACTTGCCAGCGTTGATAACATTTACAAG
>JAAYPE010000047.1 GCA_012519975.1 Clostridiales bacterium | reverse complement strand
TTGTATTTGTTGCAACTTCAATTTCTGCATCTCCAAAAGCCACTGGACTTGCAGGGTCATTTATTATGTTTATAGTATAACCATTAAAGCTTTGACCATTATCCTCACCAAAGCTAATTTTAAAATCGCCAACCTTTGCTATCGCACCATCTTCATTTACAAGCTTGCCGGTGTTAACATCAACGCCACGATAAAGGAGTGTGCCGTCCTGTGCTATTGTTAGCGGTGGTTTTTTTGCATCCGAACCGCCAAAAATATATTTATCACCATACTGTGTGTTGGCACTCGCAACTATAGACTCCATTGTTTTACGAAGTTTTGCAGCAATGATATTTCGCTCATCTAGCCCACTTGTTGCAGTTACCGCTTTCATAATATCGCCTGTTGCAACCTCTTGTACAGTGGTGTTAATTGCTCTCATTGATGTTTCCGCTGTGAGCATTTGATTTTCAGCATTTGATGTGTTGTTATGAAAATTATCGTTCTCAAAATATGCCCTTCTAAGTCGAAAAGCCTTTGCCGCTGAAACTGGGTCCTCCGAAACTTTATCAAATCTGCGAAGAGTTGTTGCACGATTGTTATAATAATCGAGTGCGCTTATTGCAGAGTTTAGGTTTCTGCTATATTTCCCCGCAATCATTCCGTTAGTTATCCTCATTTGACTAGCCCCGCCTTTCTAAAGAACTATCTGCCAACTATCCCCATTCTCATTACGATAGTTTCAAGCGCCTCATCCAAAGTAGTCATAAAACGAGATGCCGCAGTAAGTGACTGGTTGTACATAATTAGGTTTATGCCTTCCTCATCTAAGTTTACGCCTGACACTGATTGACGCAGATAGTCAACCTCTTGTATGTTTGAAATATTTGTGTCGTGAATTCTCTTGTTGCCTTTTATTTGAAGTCCAAGTGTTGTAGAAATGTTTGAAATGCACTCTTGAAATGAGCCTTTGAAAATCGCTGTGCCATCGGCCGATTCAAATGTTAATTCTGCTCTAAATTGTGAAATTATATAAAGAATGTTTGATGAATCGTCACCATTTTCAACACCTGGTGAAATTGGTTTTTTTGAATTTGTTATGTATCCACCTGCTGAGTTTGCCCAGGCCTGTGAAATGGCAATGTTAGATGCTGTAATTCTAGCCCCTGGTGGGTCTGACTCAAACAACGGCTTTACATTATCTGCCGTGCTATTTGCCTCGTTTAATACATCTGCAAATTTATTTGCAAGTGAATCTAGCATTTCTTGATAATAACCTATACCTCTTTTAGTTGTAGGAGGTGTGTCAAACTCGCCCTTATCATTGAGCATTGAAAGGTATCCAGAAAATGCACCCGACTTGATTTGGCTAGTAATATCTCCATCTACAAGAGCAATGCTGCCAAAGTCACTACTATCAACTAAGGCGCCATTAGACTCTGTAAGGACTAGACCAAAAGTGCCGTCTATTGCTTCTGTAACTTCAAACTGCCTGAATTTGTCGTTATTAACAAGATTAAATTTATCGCCATTTGAGGCTACAAAATTAATTGACAGCTCTTCAACAATAGCACCTGAACCTACATCAACCTCTTTTGTTGTAACTTCTATGTTAAGATACTCTGATAGCTGGTCGATAAGCATATTTCTATCGTCTTTAAGCTCTAGAGCTGGATTACCTGAAATGTTTGCGCTTCTAATAGCTTGGTTTAGTTCTCCAATGCTTTGCAGGGCAAGGTTTGCCGTTCTAACCGCACCACTTGTAAACTCTGTTTTTGCTTGATTTTTTATAGTATTAAGCTCTGTTGCATTCTGACGAAACAGTTGTAAAATTGTTGTTGCCGATGTTTTTACAATGTTTTCTGTAACAGGGTCTGACGGGCTCTCTGCTAGTGCTTGTAGCTGTTTTATAAAGTCGCTAAACTGCGTGTCGAACTCTGTTTCTGTTGCGCTGTCAAAAACATAGCCCAAATCTTTTAGCACTTCACTTTGTGCCCCTGTTGAGCCAAGCTTTGCCGCCTCAGAGCGATAACGAACATCCAGATACGGGTCACGCATCTGGCTTGTTCCTGATATTTTTGCACCCTCACCAATATACATCGAGGCATCTGTTGCATAGCGCATTGTTCCACGATATGAGCCAACCGCATATGTGTCTAGCCTTTGTCTTGTAAATCCGATTGAGTTTGCGTTTGTTATATTATTACCTGTCGTTTCTATATTGCTACGGGCAACATCAAGCCCCGATTTTGCAACATAAAAACCGCCAAATGTAGACCTCATTTTTAGACCTCCAAACTAAACTTTGCGAGAAATAAAATCACTTCTATTCTTTGATTTTTTTGCAGAATCATTATATTGTTTTTGTTGATTTTCATCTAATTGGTTTATTGTTTTTTCAATTCTATGAAGTCGCAATTCTATCATAGAATTGCATCTTGAATTTATCTCTTTTAAATCCAACAAAACCTCTGAGAGTTCTGAAAAAAGTAATGACAATTTTTCTTTAGAGCCTTCTGGTGTTTTTTCGATTATTTCGCTCATTGTCAAGTCATCAAGTCCTAATTCTTTGAGGAATGACTCACGCTTGACCTCAAACCCCTTGGACCTTAGCAAAAAGACCTCTTCTTTTTTAACATGATCATCAATAAGGTCAATTCTGTTATTTGTTACATCCTCAAGCTTTGTTTTTTCAAACTCTAAAAACTCTTTATAAAAAACAAGGTACTGTTGCATTAGTTCATAAAATGTTGTTGCTTGTTTTTCATCCATTGTGTTACTCTCCTAAAAATACAATTAAAACTTAGTCAAAATCAACATATGGCAAGATACTTTTTGCAATTTCTTTTGAATCTAAGTTGTATTCACCCGCTCTTACCTGTGCTTTTATTTCTAAGAACCTGTTTGCATCAATGTGAGAATTTGAAAGTTCTTTTATGATACTTGCTTTTTCATCCTTGATAGCTTTTGAAATGGCTGTTTGCTCTTGTGAAACAGAAGCTTCATAACGGCTAATTTCAAAAGTATCCATACGCGCCGTTTTGCCACGGCTTGTATTAGGGGTTTTATTTGCACCAGCGCTCTTATTCGTTGCTAAATTCTTTTTCCAAACGCCCATAGCGTTTCCTATAATTTTCATATTATCAGCTGACATATAAAACACCCACCCTTTCGTTTAATAATTAATAGATTCCCTCATTAATATATCTGTTTTTTTAGCTCAAAAATTTAATTTTTATTTTTATTTGTGTATTGTGCACATTGTTTGTGTTAAAAAGTGTGCAAAAAATGAAGATAAGGCCCTGCAAAAATCGTTTTTAGAAAAAGAGTCTGAAAATTATTTAAAATTAAAAATATCAGATGAATTTGATGTGTTTTTTCTAAGCTCTGCTAGTTGCCTTTTTGCCTCTTCATATTGCTCTTGCAGATTTTCTTTTGCTTTGTTGTCAAGAGTGTTTATTCTCTCTAGCATTTCTTTTGTAGACAGCATAAGTGCAAAGGCTTTTTGCTCATCATCATTATCGAACCCATCGGCTTTTCCAACAACCAATTTCTCCCACTTTTCCCTTTGATTTTTATCAAGGGTTTTTACCTTTTCGTCTATAAGATTGTCGCACTTTTTAAGCCTATCTATTCGTGTTTGACGCTGTGTTACTAGGTCTTCCATTTCCATTTCTTCTTGCCTTGATTGAACCTCAATTTGCTTTGTTATATCTAAAATATCTTTTATAAAAATCTTTTTTTGCTCTAAGCAAACTATTATAAAATCAATTGCTTTAGCCGTATCCACGCAACATCACCCCACTGTAAAAATTTAAAGGCACACACTAACCACGCCTATGCAGTTAGTATGCGCCCAAATACTTTGCTATGCGTTTCCCTTTGCTGTTATTTTGTTTGCCTCTATCCAGGTTACACGCAAATCATCCACAATCGGAAGAACTTCTTCGATAGTTTTTTTATCCTTTTTATATTCCGCTTTCATAATTTCGTTGCCGATAAATTCATAAATCGAATACAAATCCTGCGAAACTTCATAATTCATATCAAGAATATTACCAAGATAAAAAAATATATCTTTGCTCTTGTGCAAGCAATTTGAAAAATTATCCATATCACCATTATCAAGCATCAAGCCTGCTGCTCGCAAGTTTTTTTGTGCCTCTTCTATTAACAGAATCAGCAGTTCTCCGCTTGTCATAGTTTTTATCGCTTGCTCTTTATAATTTTGTATTGAAGAATATGCCATATCCATCGTCCTCTTTTTATGTTATTTACATTCCTTGCTGATATAGCGATGCAAGATATTCGCTTTGTGAATTCATTCTTGCTAGTAATGTTTCAAGGGCGCTAAACTTGTTAAACCAGCGTGTTTCTTCTGATTTTAGCCTGTCTTTTAGAGTTGTAACGGCTTTGTCAATTTCTGAAATTCTCTTAGAAATCATACTAGTTCCTTGACTGCCTACTGTATCCTTACCAGCGAGCGAAACTAGTGAGCCAACGCCTTTTTCACTACCTACAACGGCGTCCTTAAAAACATTTTGCAACTTTGTTGCAACTCCACTATCAGAAGTGAACAAGCGATTTATTTTTTGCGGGTCTTCTGATACTGCTTTGCGAAGTTTTTCTTCATCAATTACCAGTTTTCCACCTTGCTTCCACTCGCCTGTTGTTATTCCTATTTGGAACAAATAGTCGCCTTCATCTGTACCAGCACTCATAGCACCTCTCATACTTGAGAGAATTGAATTTAGCGTGCTATCATTTCTAAGCAACCCTATTTGTGCTTTTTCTTCCCATTTTTCTATCTCTTTGTCAGACATTTTTTCTCTTTGCTCGTCTGTAAGAGGTAGGAATTTTTCTTTTGAATTATTTTCAAGGCCATACAATTTTTCTGAAACCTTGCCTTGGATTTGGTCAATTATGTTGTTATATTCTTTTACAAATTCTTTTATTTTGTCAACAACACTATCAACATTATTATTTGCTTTAAATGTTATATTTTCTTCTTCAAGACCTTCAGCTTTTCCAGTTACATTAAAGGTTACACCGTCAATTTCAAAAGAATTTGAGCTTCTATTAACTGTTGTAAAAGTACTTCCACCGTCAAAGCTCATCAGTGCTGCAAAATCGGTGCCTTGCTTTATTTCATAGCCATTGCCTGTATCGCCCTTTGTGCCAAAGAGAGCTTGTGCAAGATTGCCATTTCCAACATCTTCAATATCCACTCTACCGTGCGCACCTGTTTCTTTAGCCATTACGCTAAATTGGTCTGTTACAGATGAGTATGAAATTGTAACTCCAACCTCAGTATCCCTATTTATAGTTGAGATAACATCACCTAGCATTGTGTCGCCTGTAAATTCAAAGGCTTTTCCGTTTACATTTAGCCTATATTTACCGTCATCATCAGCTACTAGCGGTGTTGCTAGTGTATCTTTAATTTGGTCTAGAGTTTTTACATATTCAAGCCTGTTTGATTCTCCGCTTATCATCTTTAGCGCTCCGTTTTCGCCAAGGATTTTGCCTGCGCTTGAGCTTTGAACGGTAAAAACATAACTTGAGTTTGTTGTTGTAAATGATAGCTTTCCATCAGTTTGAGATACAACAACCTTGCCTTGACCATATTGCTTATCAATTTGGTTTTGCATATAATCTTTTAGACCTTCAACTGTTGAAAACTGATCTTTTTCACTTTCGTTAAAGCTAATTTTTTTAGCCACACCATTGAGGTTTACGGTTAGTGTTGTGCCTGATAAGACCTCACCAATTTGCATTTCTTTAGCTTCAAACACTTTTGCAACATCTATTGCGCCCGTAACAGAAGCGGTTGCCTCTTGCTCTTCTGGAGCAACAGAAAGTCCGATTCCCTCAAGTAGTTTTTCGTCACCGCCGGTGACTTTGACTGTGCCATTCTCACCTAGTGAAGTAATTGTCATCTCTAAATCGTCATTGATTGACACAGAAATTTTATCCTTAAAAGCACTATTACTAGATATAGCAGCATCATAAGCCTCTTGAAGTTCTTGCTTTTGCAATGCTTTTGCACCGACTGTAAAATTGCCACCTGCATCCTTTTCCATTGCTTCGGCAGAAAATCTAAAGTCGGACTTTAGTGCAAGATACGAATCATTCTTTGCGCCGTCAATATTTAGTTGTATTTTTCCACTTGCAAATCTGTTTGACTCAAACAAACTTTTTGCCTCAAGCTTATATGCTCCTGTGATTTCAGAAACACCATTTTCATCCTGAGTTTTATAAAGACCAAGGCTTGTTAGCAAATTATTACTTCCAGAAACTATTTTTAAGTCGTCTGTAGGCTCGTCGCCAATTTGACTAAGCTTTATAGCACCATCTCCATCAAGGCCAAATTCAAGCTTGCCTTTAAGTTCTGGTTTTTTATCAAGCTGTGCATTAAGCTCGTCAATAACTTTTGTTATATTGTTAGCGTCACTATCAGTAGAGTCCAAATAAAAATCACTACTAATGCTTAGCGCATAGTTCTTACCGCCATAGCCAATCGTCATAGATGTGCCAGCTATTGTGTTATCATTCCACGATTCGTAAACAGTGCCAGACACAAGCTCTTGATTTGAAACCTTGTGACTAGATGTGAACCCCGCCTTTGTCGCAAGCTCTTGAATATCTTTTACAACAACATTTTCAATAGATTTTGTGTCGCCTGTTGCTGATATGTATGGTGAAGAGCTTGTAATTGTAGATGCGTTAAAAAACTTTTCACTAAGTATGCTTGACGCACTGCTAGAAAACTGAAAATACTTGTTATAAAAAGAATTCATTTGCGAAACTATTCCTTGGTACGCTTGCTGTTTCCAAGAAAGAATTTGTCTGTTTTGAAGTTGCTTTGAAATTTTAGTTCTCGTGCCCATTGTAAGTTGTTGAACAAGGTCATCAGTATCAAGTCCAGACATAAGCCCAGATACACCCTTGCGACTTGGTATGCTTGAGTATGAGTTAATATTTATAGACATACAAAGACCCCCTTGAGTTTTATATGGTATCTATCCCAACATATTTTATCAAAAATTAGACACCTCTATATAGTATTTCGGTAAAAAATGTGCTTAAATTTAACTTTTTATATAATATTAAAAGTTCTTTCAAAGTTTTGTGTGTGATTTCCCTATATTTTGTTGATTTTTATGCCAATTTGTTGTATCCTATAAACACAATCATTACTTGTGTAAAATTTCGCATAATTTAGCACAAACAAATCTGTTTTTTAGAACAACACTTTATTTGTTTTAAAGAAAATATATTATGTCTTTTATGAGTAGCATTTTTAATCATTAAGAAGCAATTTTAAGGAGAATGGATTCAATGTTAAATTTTGTTTCTGCTGGTCATTTAAGACCCGGAATGGTCTTGGCAAGGGATATTTATGGGATTGACCCTGCCACTTCAAAAGTAGTTTTGCTAAAAGAGGGCCAAAAACTTAGCAAGGCAATTATCGAAAAAATGATTAATATGGACCTTTCTGGAGTCTATATAACGGGCGATGGCAACTTTGATAGGGAGTGTCAGGTTGTCGACAATTCAACAAAAAAAAGAAGTGTTAGATAGTATTAAAGAAATTTATGACTTGTCCAACAAAGCTACGGAGGCTTTGTATGCAGGCTCGATTTCACACGCAAACGATGTTGTGGGCAAACTTGTTGATACAATTGTTGAAAATCCTAATATGTATGTTGACATTAACAGTTTTCGTCTTTATGATGACTGCACTTACAATCACTCACTAGGTGTCACCGTTATTTCAATAGCCATTGGGAAAACAATTGGTCTTTCAAGGGATATGCTTTCGCAACTTGCTCTTTGCGCCCTTTTGCACGACATTGGCAAAATGCAAGTTCCAATCGAAATAATATCAAAACCCGGCAAACTGACCAACGAAGAGTTTTTTGAAATAAAAAAACACCCTAAAATGGGGCAAGATATACTAAAAGAAAAGGGGCTTGTGCCAAAAGTTGTTATTGACGGAATCGTTACACACCACGAAAAAGTTGATGGCACTGGGTATCCCTATGGTTTAAAGGGCAAAAAAATCCCTCTGTTTGGCCGTATTGTTGCCTGTGCCGATGTGTATGATGCTCTTACATCTACTCGACCTTACCGCACACCTGCAACACCTACAGAGGCAATTGAATACATTATGGGCGGAGTTGGGCATCAATTTGACCAAGACATTGTCAAGGCTTTTTTAAAGTGTATTTCACCTTTTCCAATTGGTAGCTGTGTCAACCTGAGTAATGGTGACACCGCCGTTATTGTGGAACAAAATCCACACTGTCCAATGCGTCCCAAAATTTTTAGAATGGAAAATCCGTCTGAAGTGATAGACCTGTTTAATGATAACTTGTATTTTGATGTTGTTATTAAATCGTTATGCTAAAAAACAAGCACCCTAAAGGGTGTCTTTTTTATGTGACAATTTAATTTTGAAATCACTTTAAAGCGATTTGGTTTTAGAAATAAGCTTTCTTTGCTCCTCAAAAATAAACTGGCAAAGCACATCCTCTTGAGTATATCCATATTTATCAAATTCACAACCATATCCGACTGAGTCTAAATATGTTATTTTTCGCTTTACGGTAAGTTTAAATATCTCGGTTTTAGACAACGGCAACACAATATAGATTTTATCGTTTTCTTCCAAATCTTCGCTTGTAATTATCAGCGTTCCTCTAAGGCTCAAATCTCTAACCTTTACCTTAAATGCTTTTGATTCATCAAGTCCACCCGAGCCATTATCAGGATAGCATTTTGTAGACATACTAACCGACACTCTAAAGCATTCTCTTTTTTCAACATTTGTAAGCAATTCTATGTTTTCCAAACTAACGCTATGCTCTGTTGAGGAGCTTACAAGCGCTACAAACACCTCGTCGTCTTCCTCATCTTTATGGACTAAAAATTTGATTATTGTGTTTGTATCCAAAACTGGCATTTCTCCAGCTTTGTTAGATATTTTAACACTGTTTTCTTCGATTTTTGAAATACGCCCTGTTGCGATTATGTTACCATCTGTGGTTAAAATTTTGCAGATCTTATATAAGTTTTGCTGTGATAAAGTCATTTTACATCAACACCCTTATGATAATTATAATAATACTGTAAACCCAAATTTTAATCGTCTACCGAAATATCCATAAGAGAGCCTTGCTTTACACCTGCCTTTTGTGTGCTTGAAGATATTTCATTCCCTTGCGTATTGGAGGATTCTGGTGTTACATACTTTAAAAAATACACATAAATATCTACAATCGCTTGATACAACTCTGTTGGGATTTCCTCACCTGTTTGAAGCTGAGCTAGTAAAGTTGCAAGCGAATTATCCTTATAAACTGGCACATCATTTTCTTGTGCTACTTCTACAATTTTTTGTGCAACATATCCGGAGCCTGCCGCTACAACTACAGGCGCCCTGTTTGTTCCGTCATATTTTAATGCTGCAGCTTTTTTATTATCAAATTGTGACATCTATCGAGCTACCCCCTTCATAGATTTTCCTTAGAATTTCATTTTCTATTTGAAAACTTTCAGGAAGGGTAACAACCCTTTTAACATCAAATCCA
The DNA here is from genome assembly GCA_012519975.1 of Clostridiales bacterium. Classification (GTDB taxonomy): domain Bacteria; phylum Bacillota; class Clostridia; order Oscillospirales; family Acutalibacteraceae; genus RZYX01. The sequence goes on along the minus strand of JAAYPE010000047.1, from coordinate 11,852 downwards.
TTATTTTGAAATATTATCGAAATGTTTTCTTTTATTTCGCTTTCTTTTCCTTTCATAATCTCCGGATACTTTATATGACATTCTACAGTATTATCTAAAAGACTAATTGCCGATTGAAAGCTTCCAAGACCTTGAATATCAAAAGATAGGTACATTCTTTGAGAGTTTTGATTTAGTTCTTTTTTAGATTTATTTGCACCATCTTTTTCAACCCATATTTCTGTAAACATAAATGTTCCATTATAATTTACAGGCAAAAAAATATGTGTAAACGGCATATATGCACTTTGGTCTAGCAACAAATTTGTAATTGTGTCACGAAGCATTGTTTGCCCCGTATTTGACAATTTGTCTGCCGACTTGTTTGATAAAACATCAATAAGCGAGTCTATGAACGGGTTGCCCTGTTTTTGCTTGTTTTGAATTTCTTTGCTAAACATATTTTTAAGCATCGCCAAATTTTCTTGTGAAATATTTAAGCTGTACTTACAGTAATCCATAAGCTCAGAAAATCGCTCAACAAGCTCTGCTTCACTGCTAACATTAAGGCGTGAAACATCGTGAACTAGCAAAGTTATTCTCTGCCTTGTTTCGCCCATATCATTGGACATCATAATATATTTGCCGAGGGTTGGAATTATGTTCTCTTTTAAAATAACAAGATTTGTCTCTACTTCGCTTTGCGTTGATGCACTAGTCAGATTTTGCATTTGGGACTGTACTTCTTCACTATATACTTTTGGTATATGTTTAATTATATCTTCTAAATTTGAAATTATTCCAGTCATTGTTTCTTGCGCTGAAAAATACCCATCATACGACTTTAAAAATCTACCTAAATAATCTTTAATCTCTGGCGACTGCATTTCATCATTTGACATGTTTCGCAAAACTTTGAACAAATCCGAATTAAAAGATGTGCTGTTTTGATGTTGAAACAATATGTTTTCAAGCATTTGCGTTTCATCCATTTGAATTTCACTTGCAAGCTTTGCGAGTAGCGCCTCGGCGGAATTTTGCGTTTCGTTTATTCCTTGTGCCATCTGCCCTAGCTCTTGTGTTAGCGTCCCTGCAAGAAGCTTTTGCAAAGTTTGTGAAAGAGCCGGAGTTTGTTGCATTCTTTGCACAAAAGATTCAAAAACAGAATTTTTATTAAGTGCAAATCCTAAGGTGCCTTTGTTTGCGCTCTCTGAGCCTTGGGCATCTTTTTTTATCACCCGCGTTGTGTCAATCGTTGCGAGTGGGTCAGATGCCCTATTGGGCTTTATTTTGTTTAAACCATCATTTTGGTTAACGGGCGTCGTTATTCTAAGATTATCCGCCATTTATGTCACCCTTCCTTTTGAAGGCAATTTAAGTACGCTGTTATACTATAATATATTAAAATCATATTTTTTATTCTACAATGCCCCAACAGTAGAATTTGTTTTTTAGAATTTTTAAGTATGAAAATAGCCGAACTTTTCATTGAAATGAATTTGTCGGCTGTTTTCGTTTTATAAGTACAAGTTAAATTGCTTGCATTTTAGTGCCTTGGTCTTTTACGAACAGCTAGAGCAGCTTTAAGCACTGCTGAGGTTATCCCTTGACTAATCTCTGACTCAATATCTTTATCCTCAATCATACCCTTTGTTTTAACAACATATTGTGGTTCAAGATTATTCAGTGCCATTGCAACAATATCCATTTTGCACCTATCGCATTTACAGCAAGTCATACTGTCTAAAACAACATCAAGCTTTTCTAGCACTAGCTTTTCAGTAATATTATATAAAACAACCTTTTCATCTCTATCTCTTAGCCTATTAATTTCTTTGCTATAAAGTAGAGTTGAATCCGACTCGTTATCATTTTTTGAATTAAATGGAAGAACAGTAAGCTCAGGTTTATTATCCTCATACTCTGCTTCAACTTCGGTATTGTCGTAGTAAGTTGGCATAATTTTCCTGTACATTTTTTCGCGGTCAAACGACTTCTTGCTCGCCACTATTCTCATCCTCCTTAAGTACCTCTTCAGCAAACTTCATATAATCCTTGACCACATTGCTACTGGGAGCGTACTCTAAAAAAGATGCTTGATTTGCCTGTGCCTCAGAAATTACACAACCTTGGCGAATTTTTTTGCTAAAAATTTTTGTGTTTAACTGCTCTGCAACAAGCTCTGCTGTGGCCATTACTTCTCTTGTTAAAATTGACCTTGAATTGTATTTATTTAAAAGAATTCCTTGTATTTTAAGCTCTGGATTGTATCTATGTTTTACTCTTCTTATGGTTTCGTGAAGCTCTGCAACGCCTTGAAGACTAAAAATATCTGCAAGCATTGGTATTATTATTGCATCTGCTGCGGTAAAAGCGTTAACAGTCAAAATACTCAACGCCGGCGGCGTGTCAATCAAAATATAATCATACCTACGAAGTGCAGGTTCAATAGCCTTTTTAAGTATAAACTCACGATCTTTTTGAGTAAATTCAAGCTCCACTCCACTTAGCAAAATATTTGATGCAATAATATCAAACGACGGTGTTCTTTGGACTGCGTGCAGTGTTTTTGTGGTGCCTTTTATGACATCATAAATCGTTGGAAACTCTTCTGTTTCAGCGTCAACGCTAAAACTCAAATTTGCTTGTGGATCCAAATCAATGCACAACACGCGATAACCCTTAGTTTTTAGACAAACGCCTAAACCCTCGGTTGTTGAAGTTTTTCCCACTCCACCTTTTTGATTTGTTACAGCAATAACCTTCGCCATACTATGCACCCTCGTTATGTTGATTTTTAAAAATGTTTATATTTTAGTTTTCCCAAAAACAAATACTCTACGCCCATAAAATAATTCCTTAATTTTTTTGCTAATAAAAGCATTAAATCTTTGCCTGAATTGATTTGTAACATTAAAATATTACAAAGAGTATTTTTTGAAAAAACTGTGCCCATTATATTTCGAGCATTAAAAAAATTTACGCTAATATTCTACCATATATCCCAATTCTAGTCTAGCTTTTTGAATAAAAAGAACATTTTCAACGAATATTTTATTAAAACAACCACCTAAAAATCATTTTAAAATCAAATTTCACATTTTTTAAAATAAATAATAAATTGCTTTATTTTTAGGTGGTTTAAAATTAATAATATTCCAGATAGTATATTTCATCTGTTTTTAAAAAGCACGCTATATTCTAGGCGCTGGGCCTGCCTCAATTCCCTCTTCTCCAACAAAAAACTTAGAGTTGCTATATTCTTGCTCTAGCCTTTGGCAGGTTTGACCAATTGCAATTCTAACCCCTGGGTATGCGACTGATTTTGCTATTACCTTTGCATCTTCGGGGGCAGTTGGAATGATATAAACATTTTCTGCAAGCCATTGCTCTCTTTCCTCTTCTGGCATTGACGCAAGCTCTTTTTCAATATCCTCTTTTGTCATTTGCTGTTCTGGGTCCCAAAATCCTTCTTTGGACTCGATTATTTCAACCTCTGTTGTTAGATATGAATCCGCCCCAATTGTTTTGGCAACAATCAATGTTCCCGCTCTGAATGTTCCACCCAGTAGCAGTCCCTTTGCACCCTCTGCGGTAATTGAGCCACCCGCAATTACAGAGCCATTAAGGTAATAATCTGCAACTACATCGCCTTGACATCTTACCTCTGCGTTTTGAATATACTTGCTTTTAACGCTTCCGCCAGAGTAAATCTTGCCAAAGTTCATGCCATTCATTCCCTGAGAAATCAAAACGTTTCCGCCTGCCCAAATCGTTGCACCCTCGACCATACCATTGACTACAACATCTTTGCCTGCGTGAACTTTAAAGCCCTCGCAAACATCACCTTTAACTATAACAGTGCCAGAGAATATAATATCTCCCGTTGCGGTATCAACATTGCTAGTTACAGTAAAAGTGTCCTCAATAGATACTGTTTTGTTTTTAAAAACAATTCTACCCTCAATACCTGCTCTAAGCTCTAACGTATCTTCAGAAATAACTGTGTTTGCACCATTGCCAAAGACCATTTCTGCACCGGGCTTGAACGGCACTACTTCTCCAAAAATATCTTTTCCATCTTCACCTGGGATTGGATGAGTTCTGCTACAAAGTAGCTCATCCTTTGGAACATTTCTAACTATTCCCATATCGTGAAAATCCGTACCACCATCGGCACGCTCTTTTGGTTTTAAAACGTGGTCTAAATCAAAGTGATATGTTAGCGTACCATCTTTACCCGGAATTGGCACTGTTCCTTGTGCGCAATGCACCTCAGAGAAAAAGCTTTGCAAATTGCAAGCTCTTTCAATTTCTTCCTGTTTAACTCCGTATATTATTCCACGCTTTTTAAGTAGCTCTAAAATATCTTCTTCTTTTATTTTTCGTGATTTTTCAATATTTTTAACACTTAAATGCGCTTGCATTTTATCAGCTGTTACACGCAAGAAAAATACTGGCTCTTCCTTGTTTAGATTTGCAATTCTTTCTGCCTCTTCTTCGTCTATCTTTTTTTCGTCTTCACTTTTTTCGTTGGCATTCTCGTCTATTTGCTCTGTGATTTCTTGTGATTTTTCCTCTTCGCTATGTAACTGCTCTGTATCTTGCTGAATGTTTTCATCGTCTTGCTTTTGAGCAGATTGTACCTCTTCTTGCGTATTCGTTTGAGTATCTTCTATTTTATCTGATGCATCGTCAATAACGGTTTGCTCAACCTCTTCAGCTACTTCGTTTTTTTGATTTGGTTGCTCATCGATATTTCTTTTTTTCTTCCAATTAAATAACCTCATTACAAATCCGCTCCCTAATTATCATCTCAAATTGTTTATTGTTTGAACCACCTCGTCAGATATTTGAACCATTCTTGCGTTCATTTGAAACGCTCTTTGAATATGAATTACATCTGTTACCTCTGACGCTAAGTTTACCCCTGATGCCTCTAAAACGCCCCTTTTAATTTCTACATTGGATATTTGTGGTGCTCCCGAAACCTCGGTTGCGGTAAAAAAGCTACCTTCACTTCTTAAAAGGCCGTCAACATTTGGAAAACTAAACACGCCAATATTAAGTATCGTTTCGTCCAACTTTTCTGGATTATCAATTATTATAGGGTTGTTATCTGGGTCACAAATATATCCACCCTGCGATGATACAAGGATAAAAGAGCCGTTTGCCATTTCTTGCAAATTAAAATTACCATCTCTTGTGTATCCTACTTCACCTGTTTCTGAAACGACTCTAAAAAATCCGTTTCTATCTGCTATTGCATAATCAAGCATACGGCCAGTTGGCACAAACGAACCTTGCTCAAACAGGACATCTGTTTTTTGTAGCTTTGCACCATGCCCAACAGTCAGATTTTCTCCCATACCTTTCATCTTGGTATGTATAAGGTCGCTAAAGGAAACCGAAGATGGCTTATATCCATAGGTTGAAACATTTGCAATGTTATTTGCTATAACATCAAGTCCCTTTTGTATTTGAATGGTGCCAGTTGACGAGGTATAAAACGCAGTATTCATAATAATTGCCCCCTTTTATCAGTTAATTCTGCCAATTTCTGTTGTCGCTTTTTGCAATGTAGTATCATACATTTTTAAAACCTGCGACTGTGTTTGTAGCTCCCTTTGTGCTGCTATGGCGTTTGTTATTTCTTCTGCCATATCAATATTTGAGCCTTCGAGTGTTTTGCCCCTAAGCAAAGAATTTATTTGTTGTGCTCCACCTGTTGCCGAGTAATATCCTTCTGTTACGGGTGTTAGCACGCCATAATCTGCAAAATTATAAATAGCAATTCTCCCAACATTTTCACCGTTTGCATAGACATTGCCGTTTCTATCAAACTCAACTTCCTCAGTACCCACTCTTATGGGTCCATTTTGCCCCATAACCCTACCTGCATTTGCCTGAATTAGGTAGCCTTGCTCATCAACATTAAAATCGCCTTTGCGTGTATACATTGTTCCCTGTGCTGTTTGTATTGCAAAAAATCCTTCGCCAACAATTGCAACATCAAGGTTTCTGCCTGTTTCTTTTAGCACACCTTGAGTGTGAATTGATGCCGTTTCGCTAACTGTTCTTGCCATTGTTTTTTCGCCAACAAAAACACCTCTACTATTGTCATTTGGCTTTGCTTTAATTCTTGCAATTATCATATCCTCAAAGGATTCCGTAACAACTAGTTGCTTTTTATAGCCTGTTGTTTCAGCGTTTGAAATATTGTTTGCAATTGTACTCAGAGCTTTATTTTGGGTCATTATTCCCGTTCCCAGTTGATAAAAACCTCTAACCATAAAATTTTACCTCTCTTCGCTGGTGTCAGAAATCCTTTTCATCTTCCATCATTTTCTTTAGTCTTTTTATTGCTTGAAAGCGTAACTGTGATACACGCTTTGAGTCTACATTTAATATATCTGCAATTTCTGTAACTGTTAAATCCTCTTTATAAAACAGTGATAGAACAAGTTGTTGCTCATAATTTAACTTTTCAATAAACTTTGATAGCTCTGCAGACAGCCCCTCTTGCTCTATGATAATGTTTACTGGATTTTCATCCTCGCCCGACGAAATCTCGATTGCTCTTTCGTCCATATTTTCGTCTGTTATCATTTGGTCTAGTGAAATTAGCGAAACCGGTTGACTTTCCTTTAGCTTTTCGTCAAGCTCTTCCATGCTAATCCCTAGATACTGCGCAAGCTCTGCTTTTTCAGGCTCTCGTCCCATTTCGGCTGTTAGTTCTTCTTTTGCCGTTGATATTTCCTTGGAAATGTCCCTAACTTTTCTGGCGTAACCACTTTGCTTGTTTATATAATCTATCATTGCTCCGTGGACTCTATAGGACACAAAAGTCTCAAACTTTATATCTCTATCAATATCAAACCTATCAATTGATGTGATAAGTGCTACCATTCCCTCACTCACAAGTTCCTCAATAGACTCCACACATCTGTATGACTTGTATATTTTAAATGCAACCTTTTTCAAAATGGGCATATATATCAAAACAAGCTCGTTGCGTATATTTATGTCTTTAGTTTTGTCATACTCAATCCACAAATCCCAAGTTTTTTCGTTTGCTTGCGGTCTTTTTGCAGCTTCGCTTATCATATTAATGCCCTCCTTTTTTGATTATTCGTGCCATTTAAAAGCAAGTGATTTTATAGCTTACATCATATAGTAACATTTGCAACTGCCTGAATTTGTACGCCTGTGTCTAGCTCGTTATAGGATAGTACAACTGCGTTTTGTGCAAATTGCTCTAACATTTTGCTAAAATATATGCGAACAATCGGTGAGGTTAGAATTATTGGAACGCTTATTACTTCTTTTACTTTTTTGATAGCTTCCATAAGGCTTGTCATAATTCTTTGCATTGAATCGGGGTCAATGTTTAGGTAGCTACCTTGCTCGTTTGTTTTTATAGAGTTTATTATTATTTTTTCAACCTCACTATCAAGCGTTATCACTCGTATTTGACCGTCCTGCGACCACTTGCGTGTAATTGTTCTTTTTAGTGTTTGGCGAACGTGCTCTGTTAGAAGTTCAACATCACGAACACTGCCAGCGTGTGCTGAAATTGTTTCTACAATAATTTCCATATCTCTGATTGGGACGCCCTCTTTTAAAAGGTTTTCTAAAACTTTTTGGAAGTTTGCAAATGTTATTTGTGCCGGAATAATTTCATCAACTGCAAGTCCACTATTTTTCTTCAGATTTTCAAGCAACTGATTTACATCCTGCCTTGTAAGAAGTTCGTGAGCGTGCTTTTTAACAGTTTCTGAAAGGTGAGTCATCACAACGGAGAGCGGGTCTATAACCGTGTATCCATAAATTTCTGCCATATCTTTTTGGTCTGGTGTAATCCATTTGCTTGGAATTCCATAAGCCGGCTCAATTGTTTCAATTCCGTCAATTTCGCCTGTAAGTCCACCAGGGTCAAGTGCTAGAAAATAGTCTACCAAAATCTCGCCTTTTGCTATTTCTTCGCCACGAATTTTTATTACATATTGATTTGGATTAAGTGTACCGTCATCCCTAAGTCTTACTGCGGGGACAACCATACCCATATCAACTGCAAACTGTTTTCTAAACATTACTAGTCTATCTATAAAATTGCTACCACTGTTTTGGTCTACTAAAGGAATTAGACTGTAACCAAAATTCATCTCTATTGCGTCAACTGTGAGTAGCTCATAAACATTGTCTATATCACGATAATATTCTGTTTCAGACTGGGGTAGCATATCGCCATCCTGTGCTAAAAGTTCATCATCCAAATCAAGCTTGCCTGCCTGCTTTGTCGCTTTTGTAAGCTTTGTACCTATAAAAATCAACGCCACTGCTGTGATAAAGGTTTGTGCCTTTGGCATTCCTGGTATCAGCCCTAAGCCTATCATTGAAAATCCTGCAAGGGTAATAACTGACGGCTGTGCTGCGAACTGCTTTGTCAAATCTGTTCCAAGGCTTGACTCAGACGCAGACCTTGTAACTATCATACCTGTTGCTGTAGAAATTACGAGTGCAGGTATTTGCGACACAAGTCCATCACCGACTGTTGCAATCGAGTATGTATTTAAAACATCTGAAAAATCTCCGCCACCCTGAACCATTCCAATAATCGTACCACCAATAAAGTTAATAGCGGTTATGATTATTGACATTATAGCGTCGCCCTTAACAAATTTTGTAGCACCGTCCATAGCGCCATAAAACTCTGCTTCTCTTTGAACATTGCTACGGCGTAGTCTTGCCTCTTCCTCATCTATCAAACCAGAGCTTAAATCGGCGTCAATTGCCATTTGCTTTCCCGGCATCGCATCAAGAGTAAATCTTGCGGACACTTCTGCTACCCTTTCAGCACCCTTTGTAATAACTAGGAACTGAACCGCTACGATAATTAAAAACACTATAAAACCTACTACTACATTTCCGCCCAAAACAAAGTCACCAAAGGTTTTGATAACTTGCCCTGCGTCACCGTTGTTTGTCAAAATCAGCCTTGTGGACGAAATATTAAGCCCAAGCCTAAACAATGTTGTGATAAGCAAAATAGATGGAAAAACCGAAAATTCAAGTGAGTCTTTTATCTGCATACTGATGAGCAAAATCATCAGTGAAAACATTATGTTTAGAACAAACATAAGGTCTAGCAAAATAGCTGGAAGCGGTATGATAATGAGAGCTACGATTAATATGACAAATACAGATACTATTTGGTTCCTAAGGTTTAGCACCTTCATCTATCGCTTCAACTCTCTTTCTTTAATGAATATACCCACGCAAGAACTTCTGCTATGGCTGTGTAATACTGTGGTGGAATTTCTCTGCCTAATTCAACTTCGCTATAAAGTGTTCTGGCAAGAGGTTTATCCTCCATCATTGGAATATCGTGCTTTTCTGCTTCTTCGATGATACGAAGTGCCAGATGGTCTTGCCCCTTTGCAACAACAATTGGAGCAGAATTTGAGTCAATGTCATACTTTAGTGCAATTGCAAAATGAGTGGGGTTCCTGACTATTACATCTGCACTAGGAACTTGTTGCATCATTCGTTGCTGTGACATTTTTCGTTGTGTATCCCTTATTCTGCTGCGAATAAGCGGATCTCCCTCGGTTTGTTTATACTCTTCTTTAACTTCCTGTTTAGACATTTTAATGCCTCGCTCATACTCCCACCATTGATACAAATAGTCAAAAACCGCTATTGCAACAAAGGCCATTGAGAGTTTCATTACAAGCCCATAAACAGACTGCAAAACAAAAACTGCTGAGTTAAAAATATCCATAGACATAAGCTTTACGGTGTTGCTCGCTATTGATTTATAGCTTTGAAAAATAACCAGGCCTATGATTAGTGCCTTTATAATTGATTTTAAAAGCTCGACTACCGAGCGTATAGATATTATTTTTTTAATTCCTTTGAGTGGACTGAGCTTTGATAGCTTTGGTTTTAGCGAGTCCTTAGAGAACAAAAACTTTGTCTGCGCTCCCGTTGCCAAAACTCCAACAACTAACGTCACTAGCATTACAGGTCCTGCCATTAAAAACAATGCAAAAAAGCAATCTCTTAGTATTAAAAGTCCTTTTTCTTTTGTAATTTCTGGCACTGTCTGGATTGATGTAAAATAATCATACATAATCTCCGACATCTTTTTATATACAAACGGGACTAACTTCTTCAGAGTTATAAAAACTGCAAGTATTGATAATGCGTTTATTACATCCTGACTTTTATATATATTACCTTTTTTCCGTTCGTCTCGCCGTTTTTTCGGGGAGGCTTTTTCGGTCCTGCTCTCGCTATCGCCTGCCAAAGTAATCCCCCCTTTTTAGGTTCAAATACAATCAAATCACAAAGTTACAAGCCAAAAATCACTACCATTTTTTCAAGCATTATTTCAATTAATTTTTCTACAAACTTTGCATACGGTCCTACTAAAATAACTATACAAGCAAATCCTATAAATATTTTTAACTGAATATTTACGGCAAAGATATTGATTTGTGGAACAGCTTTCATCAGCAGTCCTACACCCATTTCTGTGATGAACTCAATTGCCAAAATAGGCAATGCAAGCTTTAGCGCATAGGTAAAAACCAGCGAAAACAGTGACACAATTTCGTTTAGCGTTGCCGGTTGCAACGATATATCACCATATGGTGAAACTTGCCCTAGGGATATAAAAATCTTTATCATTGTTAGGTGTGCGTTTGTTGCAAAGAAAATCAAAACAAACATAACATTAATAATTGATGCTGTAACTGCCATCGAAACGTTACTTTGTGGGTCATAGATTTTTGACATTGAAATACCCATATTAAAATCTATAAATTCACCACCGAGCATAATAACAGCCATAAAAAGTTGCATTACAAATCCAACAGCAAAGCCTATTAGAATTTCTTTCATCAATAAAAATGAATACTCAAACAGATTGCTAATTTCAATGGTTTGCGGTGGAATGAGGTTGTAAGTAAACAATGCAAGCAAAAATGTTAGTGCAATTTTGACAATTGCGGGTATTGATTTACGCCCAAAAATTGGGTTGAACATTATGCAACCTGTCATTCTCATAAAAACAAAGGAAAAAAGAATGAAATTGTAGTTTAGTACCATCACTATCCTCCGTTTTAATGCAAGATTTAACATAAATATTCATTAATCTAATTACTATTTTAAATTAATTCTGTTTATATGTCAAAATGTAGTTTTTGTTATACTTTATAAAATTTAACTAACTTGCGCAATCACTTCAAAAACATATCTAAAAAACTCTAAAAGCGTTTCAGTCATCCACGACCCCAAAACAAGAAAAACAACTGCTATTAACAATAATTTTGGAACAAAGGTCAGGGTTTGCTCGTGAATTTGTGTTGCCGCTTGAAAAACAGAAATTATCAAACCAACAGCCATGCTCAAAATGAGTATTGGGCCTGCAATTTTAAGAGCCACTAAAAGTGCCTGTTGAAAAACTTCCATTATTGCCGAAACGTCCATAGGCACTCCCTCTCTAAAAATAAACTACAAAGTCATAAATGATTTAAAAACTATCTACAAATTAAAGCTAACTGCAAGTGTTTTAAACAAAAGCGCCCAGCCGTCTACCAGGACAAACAACAATAATTTAAACGGCATTGCAATAGTTGCAGGTGGTAACATTATCATTCCCATTGACATAAGCGTGCTTGAAACTATCATATCAATTATCAAAAACGGAATGTAGAGCAAAAATCCAATTGTAAATGCTCTTTTAAGCTCGCTTGTTACAAACGACGGGATTATAACCGTTATTGGCAAATCCTCTGGATTTTCTACGTCTTTTGTTTGCGACATCTCAACAAACAGGTTAAGGTCTGGAGTTTTTGTTTGCTTTA
>JAAYPE010000046.1 GCA_012519975.1 Clostridiales bacterium | reverse complement strand
CTGACCCCTTTGACGAATATTGCCAAATATCATACTTACCTTTGTATGTTACCTGATCATTATATTGTGCAAGCCAAATTATGTATTTATTTAACTGTGCTGTATTAAGTTTTGTTTCAAACCAATGCTTGTTTGTATAAACTCCAGCTTTATATCCACCACTTTTAATTGTTTCACAAAAAGCTATACAAACCTCTGTGCGCTGCGCAACAGTTAAATTATCTGCTCTGCCAGTATTAGCGGGAATTGCATCAGACCTTTCTGTGTCAATAAAAATTGGATATTTTATTCTGCGACCTTGTAAGGCATCAATGCAATGACTTGCTTCCTCAACAGCTTCTCTTGCATTAGTCGCTTGCGAATAAAAATAAACTCCAACATCAACTCCCGCTGCTTGTGCCCCCCTTATATTCGCTTCAAAGTTTCTATCAGAAGCAATTGTTCCGTATTGATAACCCCTAACGCCTATTTTCAAAATTGCAAATTGCACTCCAGATTTTTTTACTTCCACCCAATTAATATTACCTTGGTATCTTGAAACATCAATTCCTAAAACTCCAGCACCAGGTGCTAAAGCTCCATCACTGCCAAATGTATATTTTGCACCGTTTATAACCTGATTACCCGTTACAAAATTGTTATACTTATCATAATAATATCTTTTATCACCAATAGTTTGCCAGCCTGTATATTTTTTAGTCTCTGGCGTAATTTCTTTTCTAAAAAATTGGATTGCCGAGTTATAATCACTAGCAAGCGCTTCTCTATAACCGCTACCTGATGCTACATACATTTGATTTCCACTAACATCTGTCAATCTTTGATTTGAGGTAGTTGTCGTTGAATTAGTTGTTGTGACAGTCGTTTCCATTGTTGTTGTTTCTGACAGCACTGGATTTTTTATACTCGCAAAATCAACCAAAACATATGTAGTTTTTGCAGGTATTGTCACTACTGTGCTTTGAACAAACTCAACAGTGTTATGCAACACGTTCTCTTGAACAACATTATTATGCCCCCTACTATCATCTGGAATAGGGTCCTTGCTTACTTTTTCTTTTATATCCTTAATAACTTTATAGTCAACTTTATCTTTTACTTTTACCGTTGCCGTGTCAACGCTTGCGGTGTAACCTTCTGGTACAATTAATTTAATAGTATATGTTCCAGCTTTTAAATCACCAACATAAATTAATCCTTTTAAATCTTTATTAGTATATGTCGTTTGTTTTTTTGCACTATCTGTAACTACAACCGAATAAGCAACACCATCGATATACTTGCCAGTGTTGTTATTTAAAAGTTTTATTTTTAAATCATTTTGCACAGACGAACAATCAAGCCTTACTATGTTGTCTGGTATTGTTGTGGCCTCGGTTGTTGTCGTAGTAGTTGTTATAAGGTTTGTAATGTTAACCTGTGGATTTTTAGGTGCTTGTATCCCTGCAAGCTTTTGGTCGCTTATTATATTTTTTCGTTGCAAATGCAAGACAGAAAAAAACGCAACAAGACAAGCAACCGTTATGCATATTGCTATTATAACGATTTTTTTGTTAAATCTTCTATTTTCAACTTCCATTGTTTCGTTCTCGAATTCGTTAAAGTCCCTGTTAAAATCCATTTTTAATATTCCTTTCAAAGCCCAAACACAAAAAACTACTTTTTGCTAGATGATATTTTATCTTAATAAATCTTATGTTTCTACATTATAGCATATTTTTTTGTCATATTCCACTAGTTTTCATCAATATTTTAAAAGAATTCGTAAAACTTTTGTTGCTTTATACTCAAATCTATATATTTTTATAATTATACATAAAAAACGATATTTTATTGCAAATTAAAACAATAGGATTAATTTTAAAAGTATTGTTGTTTTCACTTATAAATCAGGCTATTTTACATTTTTATGCTAATTTTTAATAAGTAAATAATATAAAATTTTTGTAAATTAATAGTAAATAAAAATAAGAAAGTTTGTGAACATTCTGTGGATTTTGCACGCAAATGTATGAAAGTTATTAATAATGATGTATAATTATGTTGGAATTAGCAAAACGCAGCTAATTACAATTCGAGCTTTAAATTGCTTTTAGGTCCGAAAAATTAAGTAGAATAGGAGGATTGTACTTAGAAATTTATACTATTGTACTAATTAAACTGTGCGAGGGAATACTAAACAAAACAAGGGAGGAATAAAAATGAAATTCAAAAATCCAAATGTTCAAAAATGGATAACTCTGTTAGCCGTTGCTGTTACCGGCGGTGTTATCAATAAAATATGTTATTTGAGAGAGACTTATTATGAGCCATTGCAACAGGCAACAGGCTCTACAAACGCCCAACTCGGAATGTTGATGTCCGCTTTTGGTATCGCAAACTTTATCTTCTACTTCCCAGGTGGAATTTTGGCAGATAAATTTTCATCAAAGAACTTAATCGTTTTTTCGTGCTTCACAACCGCACTTGCAGGATTTTGGTATGCAACATTCCCACCTTACAAGGTGCTAATGTTTATCCACTTTATCTTTGCAATTACAACCGTGTTCACCTTCTGGGCTGCTATGGTTAAAATCGTTAACAACTTAGGTCCAGCAGAAGAGCAAGGTAGATTGTTCGGCTCACTCGAAGCTTCCAGAGGTCTTTTTGGAACAATTGCAGCTTTAGTTTCTGTTATCTTCTTTAACAAAGCTGGCGAAGGTATCCCAGGACTTAGAGCAACTGTTATTTACTACTCAATAGTATTAATCATTGCTGGTGTTCTTGCTGCTATCTTCATCGTTGAGCCAGAGAGTATGAAGGCTGAGAGAGGCAAGAAAACTGAAAAAGAGTCAAAAGAGAAAATCACAAAAGAAGGCGTTTTAGAAGTTGTAAAAATGCCAACGATTTGGCTTGCTGGTGTTCTTGTTTTAGCAAACTACTCCGCACTTATCTTCCACGGAATGGTTACTCCATATTTGTCAGCAGCATTTGGGCTTAGTGGCTCCGTTGTTGCTACACTTAGCACAATTAGAACTTATGTTATGATGATGATTGGTGCTATTGTTGCAGGTTTCCTTGCCGATAAGATTGGTTCTGTTATCAAGTTTATGAAGTGGGGCTTCTTAGGAATGGCAATTTTTGCAGTTGCTTACTTGCTTATCCCTGCAAACCGCAGTGCTGTTTGGCTTATTGTTCTTAACTTCGTTATCTATGGTTTGTGCCTATACAGCCTCAAAGCTTTGTACTTTGCAACAATCGACGAAGTTTTCATTCCAAAGCATCTTGCTGGAACAGCATCTGGTATAATTTCACTCATAGGCTACTGCCCAGAGATATTTATGTATGTATGGGTTGGTAATATTGTTGATAATAGCACAGGTCTTGAAGGTTATCACACTGTGTTTAAGTGGATGGTAGCATTCGCAGTTATAGGTTTCATCGCTGCAACACTTCTTTTAATTCTCAACGACAAAGCAAGAAAAGAAATTGCTGGCAACGGCAATGTTGAGGCAATAGAAGCAGTTTAAAACTAATATTTTACCGCATAAAAACTAAAGCAATGTAAGACTCAAATTAGTGTTAAAATAATAAAACGAATTTTTATATAGCAAAATAGCAATATTTTGTGTGTAGGTAAAGGAGGTAACAAATATCATGTTACTATCTTCAGTTAACTCTGATTACAATAATGATATTCATAGTTGGGACGAAATCGAACGCCAAGTTAGAAACATCGGAAAAGCCGGTTTTTCACATATGCAGTGGATTCACGATTGGGACGGCGAGTATATGTATAGCAAAAGCGAAATCTATGCAGTAAAAGCGCTGCTAGAAGAAGTTGGTGTTAAAGCACATACCGTTCACTCAACCGAGGGTGGCACAAGAGCCAAAAAGGTTGATGGCAAGCTTGTTTTTGACAACCGCTATCGCCTAAAAGAAATCAGAAAAGACTACACATCAGTCACTGAATCTACAAGGCTTGCCGGTGTTGACCTGCTTAAAAACCGTATCGACCTTTGCAACGCAATTGGTGCTACTGCAATGGTTTTGCATATGCAACTACCATACAAAATGTTTGAGGAAAGTCCTGACGATAAAGAGCTATATTTCAAGCAAGTTTACAAATCATTTGACGAGCTTGAAAGTTATGCTAAAAATGCAGGAGTTAAAATTGCTCTTGAAAACTTGATTTGCACACCAATGCACCATCAAGAAGAGCAGTTCGACAGAATGTTTGATAGATATAGCCCAGACTTTTTAGGATTTTGCTACGATTCTGGTCACGCATCACTAATGTGCCAAGACAATTACTACCACTTCCTTGAAAAGTATGTTGACAGACTATATGCAACACACTTGCAGGATACTGATAGCATTCCTCTTGAGCTTTTAGACGATGACACAGCCGTTTTAAAACACGACGCTCACAGAGTTCCATTCAGCGGTGTTGTAGACTGGGATATTGTTGCAAAGTATGTTGCAAAAGCACCTCTAGATCTTCCTGCTGACTTTGAGGTTGGAATTGTTGGTTCTACTCCTGAGGAAGAGTTTGAGCTTCTAGTTGACTGCCGTAAAAAAGCAGAAAAGTTCTATGAGATGGTTTTATCCTACAAATAATATGTATTATTGTCATCCATTTGTTTGTATCGTAATAAGTTTTTAATACTTTGCAAACGAAAACTACTCTCAATTAATAAGAAGGGCAACAGTGGCACAAAACCATTGTTGCCTTTCCTTATGCACAAGGAGGCAATATGAAAAAACTAAAT
Source organism: Clostridiales bacterium (assembly GCA_012519975.1). Taxonomy (GTDB): domain Bacteria; phylum Bacillota; class Clostridia; order Oscillospirales; family Acutalibacteraceae; genus RZYX01. Next base: position 9,411 of record JAAYPE010000046.1, on the reverse strand, counting down.
GTAGATATGCAAATTGCAGTGCCTACACTTTTATTAATTTTACTAATGGTTGTATCTTTGTTGTTTTTCCCAATGCAAATCAAACCAGTTATCAACATTATCTTATCTAAGATAGTTGACAATTTTGGTTGGCTATATATTGTAACTTGTTTGGCTTCCTTTGCTTTTTTAATATGGATTGTTTTTTCAAAATTTGGTGACATCAAGCTAGGCGACCCAGATGAAAAACTTGCCTATTCAAACTTTGCGTGGAACGCTATGGTTTTTGCCTCTGGAGTTGGTTCAAGTGCTGTAATTTTGGGATTTCTTGAGCCTTTATACTACTTAAAAGAGCCACCCTTTAGTATAAAAGCATTTAGTCAGGAAGCGTATGAGTTTGCTCATATGTACGGTCAATTTCATTGGGGTCCTAGTGCGTAGACTTTCTATGTTCCCGCTATAGTTGCAATTGCTCTTATAGTTTATAAAGAAAATATCCCCGAGCTACGCCTCAGCGTTGTAAACAATTATATGAGCAATTCTAAGGCTAGTCGTTTTTTTGGAAAAGCAATTGATGTTTTTGTAATGGTTGCAATTCTGTGTGGAATTTCAACATCTCTAGGGCTTGCAGTTCCCATAATGTCAAATTTAATATCAACAATGTTTTCTATTCCTAATAGCTTAGGGCTTAAAATCTTTATTGTTGCTATTTGGATAATTATCTTTACTACTAGCGTGTTTAGAGGACTTGATAAGGGCATTAAAATTTTGAGTGACATAAATATAATTATCCTAATTGTCTTTGCAAGCATAATCTTTATTGCAGGACCATCAATAGATATTTTAAAAATGGAAGTTAATAGCATCGGTCTTTTTGCAGAAAATTTTATTAGAATAAATACTTGGACAGATCCTTTTGGTTCAGGTGATTTTCAAAAAATGTGGACTTACTTTTATTGGGGTTGGTGGCTAACTTTTATGCCACTTATGGCACTTTTTATCGTGCGTGTTTCAAGGGGAAGAACAATAAGAAATGTTGTAGTTCAGCAACTTGTTTGGGGCTCACTAGGTTGTTGGTTTTGCTTTGCCATTTTTGGAGGGTACTCTCTTTATATTCAAAAAAGTGGTGCAATAGATATTGTATACCTGCTTGAAAACTACGGTCAAGAAGAGGCAATGGCGCAAATACTAAACACAATACCTTTTACAAAAATTCTTGTTGTAGTTTTTTGCGTTCTACTGTTTGTTTTTTTAGCCACAACAATAGATTCCGCCGCCTATATTCTCGCAACTAATTGTAGCAGAAACCTGTCAATAAACAGTCAACCATCAAGAATAGTGCGAATTTTTTGGGCACTTGTTCTTGCCGTGTTGTCTATAGGTCTTTTGGTTGTTGATGAGCTTACAGCGGTTCAAACCATTGCTCTAATTGCAAGCCTGCCACTTATTCCAATACAGTTTTATATGTGCAGATCTGGTGTTTAGCTGTCTAAAAAATTCTATGCACGAGAAAACGATACAATAAATACAACTAATAATAAATAACAAAAAATCTCCCACTTTTATGGGAGATTTTTTTATTTTAACGCAAACATTGCTTGTGGAAAAGGCTCTAAAGCGCGTGGAAAAGTTTGGGTTACATAAGCTAAAAAAACGCCATAATTAGTTATATGCAAGCCTTTTCGCTTTGCCTTTGACACCCTGTACTGCATTTCCTTATCATTGAGCATGCATCCCCCACAATGAATTATCAAATCGTATTTATCAATATCCTTTGGATAATGTGCACCAGACGCCCACTCGTATTCTATATTTTTCCCTGTCATTTTGTTTATAAGATTTGGTATTTTCACAGTGCCAATATCATCATCTTTTCGGTGATGTGTGCAACCCTCAACAATCAAAACCTTATCACCGTCTGAGAGTTTTTCTACAAACTTTACTCCCCTTACCATTTCGGCTATATCCGCTTTTTGCCTTGCAAATAAAATTGAAAAAGAGGTCAAAGGTATGTGCGGTGGAACATCTCTTGAAACTGTTTTAAAAACTTTGGAATCCGTTATCACTATTTTAGGGGGATTTTTAAGGCTATCTAAAACATTTTTCAGTTCATTTTCTTGTGTTAAAAAAGCCGTTGCACCAACATCTAAAATATCTCTTATCGTTTGTTGTTGTGGCAAAATCAACCGTCCTTTAGGGGCAGACTCGTCAATTGGCGTCACCAAAATTGCAACATCACCCTGTCCCAACAGTCCGTCTACTAGTGATTTTTTTTCGTCACTTTGAGCTGTACTTGCAATTACCATACCTTTAATTTCTTCTATTCCAAAGTTGTTTTTTGCACTTGCATAAACAAAAGGAATGTCGTCATCAATTTGAATTTTTGCATTTTTATCATCGCTTTTGTTAACCACAAGCACAAAGTTTATTTTTCGTTCTTTAAGCTCTGCTAAAAACTCTTTTTCAAAGCTCGTTATTCCCTTTTGGTCCGTCACAACTATTGCAAAATCACATCTTCGCAAAACCTCGTATGTCTTTTCAACACGAAGCTTTCCAAGCTCTCCCACATCGTCAAGTCCTGCAGTATCTATTAACACAACAGGACCTACGGGTAAAAGCTCCATCGCTTTATAAACTGGGTCGGTTGTTGTTCCCTCAACATCGGAAGTGACTGCAATTTTTTGATTTGTAATTGCATTAATAAGCGAAGATTTACCAACATTTCTTCTACCAAAAATACCTATGGTATACCTGTTTGACATTGGGGTTGAATTAAGATTTTCCATTCACACTCCCCCTTTAAATAAAATTTATATCCTTGTGGTCACCACGAGAAAAATCAGCAATAAGCCCTAATTCCTCTATATGTTTTTTTAAAATTTCAATGCCTTGAACGGACTCAAGTCCTACAGATAATTTGTTGTCATACAAGTTATAATTATCTCTATAGATTGTGGGCGTAAGGTTTGGCATTAGCACATTAGCGCCAGCTCTAAGTCCCTTTTCTCTGCCCTTTGTATCAATGGAATTTAGTGCTGTTGTTGCGGGAATCAACGCTTTTGACAACATAATTCTAACAAGTGATAAAATAACAACAGTTTTGTCCGACGACTTGTTTTCAACCCCTGCAAACCTTGTGTCCTTGTGTGCTATAAACGGGCCTATTCCCACCATATGAGGCTGAAGATTGTGTAAAAACATAAAATCGTCTGCCAATGTTTTGTATGTTTGATACGGTGAATTTACCATAAATCCCGCACCCACTTGAAACCCAATTTCTTTCAAATCATACAAACATTTTTTTCGATTCTCAAAATTCAGCTGTGGCGGGTGAAGTCTGGCATAGTGCTTGACATTTGCCGTTTCGTGCCTTAACAAATACCTGTCTGCACCCGCACCAAAAAGCTTTTTGTACGAATCAAAACTTCGCTCACCTAGCGACAGCGTAACAGCACTGTCAGAAAACTCGTTTTTTATTTTATAAATAATCGAACAAAGCCTTTCATCTGTGAAATAGGCGTCTTCGCCACCTTGCAACACAAAAGTGCGAAACCCCATTTTGTGACCCATTGCACAAGAACTGAGTATTTGGTTTTCATCAAGTCTATACCGAATGGCATTTTTATTTCCTTTTCTTATCCCACAATAATAGCAGTCATTTTTGCAATAATTGCTAACTTCAATAAGACCTCTAAAAAAAACTCTAGCTCCATAAACTTCGTTTCTAATTTTTTCAGCGTGCAATGCAAGGTTTTGCCTCTCTTCAAAAGACGCATTTTCACAATAATGTTTAATTAACTCGGCAAGGGTGTTTTTATCTCCCGTTGATAAAAGTTTAGACAATTCGTTATACATAATTATAAACGCAAATCCCTTTGCCCGTTCTCTATTTTTTCAAGAGTTTGCACTATGGTGTTGTACCTAGGGTCACCCTCAAATTTTTCTAAATGCTCTTGCAAAACGGTTTCACCCTTCGCCTTTGTTTCTGGTGTGGCATAATCAATTAGATACTCTTTCAATGTAAACATAGCATTTGGGATGCAGTAGTTATGCACAAATTTTGATTTTGCAACCTTCATAAAATGCTCACCCGTACGCCCTGCACGATAGCAAGAGGTGCAAAACGATGGAATATTGCCCATTCCACAAACTTCATTTATAACATTATCAAGCGAACGAGAATCGCAAATTGTAAACTGCTCTTTGTCTGGTATTTCATTTGCTTTTTGCGACTGTGCATATGCACCAACTCCAATTCTTGTTCCCGCATCTATTTGAGACACACCAAGTGGAATTACTGCGTCACGCACCTCTTGAGATTCTCTTGCTGTGCAAATAAGTCCAGTGTAAGGAATTGATAAACGCAAAACTGCAATAAGCTTTTTAAAATCCCCGTCACTAACGGCATACTGCGGATTATCTGAATACGGTGTGCCTTTTGCTGGTGTAATGCGTGGAAAAGATATTGTATGAGGCCCTACACCGTTAAAATTTTCCTCAAGATGAATTGTGTGATACAAAAGTCCCATAACCTCAAATCGCCAATCATAAAGTCCAAACAAAACTCCAAGCCCACAGTCGTCTACACCTGCTTGCTGTGCCCTATCCATTGAATAAAGTCTCCAGCGGTAATGTCCTTTTATTGTGCCCTTTGGGTGAACTTTGCTATAGGTTTCGTGATGATATGTTTCCTGAAAAACTTGATATGTTCCTATTTCTACATCTTTGAGTTTTTTAAGCTCCTCAACACTTAGAGGTGCACAATTAATGTTTGCACGCCTAATTTCGCCGTGATTTGTTTTTGTGCTATACACTTTTTCAATCGACTTGCACATAAAATCTATTTGTGTCTTTGGGGATTCACCATACACCAAAACGGTGCGTTTTTGTCCCTCTTGTGTCATTATTTTAACTTCTTGCTCTATTTCTTCCATTGTCAAAGTCTTGCGTTTTATTTCGTTATTTGTGCTTCTAAAACCACAATATTTACAGTTATTTGCACACTCGTCACTGATGTATAAAGGAGCAAAAAAGACTATACGGTCGCCATAAACCTCCTGCTTTAGCTGATATGCTAAGTCATACATTTCCTGAATTGTTTCTTCATCCTTGTTTTGAATAAGAATTGCAGTTTCCTGTGGCTCTAGCCTTATGCATTGCTCTGCTTTTTTAAGAACCCGCCTTACATCTTCTTTTGATGGATTTTCCCATTTATTTAATTGTTCCCAAATTTTTTCATCATTAATAAAGTCATTTGGCAAACGGTCTAGCTCTTCAAACTCTTTGCTATATTTCTCTAAAAAACTCATAGTTTACACACCCCTATATTATTTTAAGCTTTTTGTAACCATTGATTTGACTGCCACACCAGAAATTCTACCAAGCTTGCCGGTAAGCGAGCTTATCTCATCGTTTGTGCCGTCAACAATCAGTGAAATTACTGAAACTTCTTTCTCTTTATACGGTAGCCCCATACGGCCAATAACAAGGGAGGCAAACTCGTGCAAAGTATCATTCACTTTTTCTACCGACGCCAAATCCTCAACCACTATTCCTACGATGCCTATTCTTTTTTCCATTATAATGCCTCCTTAAAAATACAAAAACTCCCTTTCCAAGACAGAAAGGGAGTATAACACTCAAAAATAATGCTTATACACTCGACCTTCCGCTCAGAAAACTCTTTACGGTTAGAACAATTTTTTAAAAATTTCTGCCCTGTATTCCCGAGTGAAAAACCACAAGCAAATACATTGCACCATTATTATATTACTTTGTTATTATTTTGTCAATATTTTTTTTGCTTTTTTAGAAACTTTTTAGAACATCTTCAATTTCTAAAAATGAGTTTATATAAAAATCCGTAATTTCTTTTATAACATCCTGTCTGTCACTCTCAAATCTGTCATAAACTCCAACAACCTTAAAATCTGCTTTTTTTGCCGTTTTAATTGCATACAATGCGTCCTCAAAAACAAGCGTATTTTCTTTTTTTGTTTGCAAATGCTCTAGTGCTTTAAAATAAATTTTTGGATTGCTTTTTCCAACACCTGTTTCGCTAGATGTAAATATCTGCGAAAAATAATGAGAGATATCTAAACGCTTAAAAGCCGCCTCAATAAGATACCTATCTGTCGCTGTTGCAATACACATTTTAATATTATTGCTATAAAGCTTTTGCAAAAAATCTGCTACTCCGTCTTTTAAAATTACCTCATCAAAATAATATCGCTCAATACCTTTATATATTCCGTCAATTATCTCGTCTGTGCTTTCTTTTATTCCATACTCTTCTTGATAATATTGTGCAGCTTGTAAAAGCGTCATTGCTTTAAACACTTTGTTTGGTTGCCCTGTTGTGTCAATTCCCCTGCTTTTTAAATAATTGGGGCCTGCATCTTTCCAAACATACATAGAGTCAAGCAATGTACCGTCAACATCAAAAATTACACCATCTACTTTTTTCACAAACCCTACTCCTTTATCATAAGTATTTAGCTAAATTATATTATATCAAATTCTAGTAAACATTTCAAAAGCGATAAAATAAAAAAGGAGAACGCACTGCATTCCCCTTTTTAAAACTTCTAAAAATTATTCACCCATAAAGAGTTTTATATCATCATCAACCTCACCGATACCTGCAATGCCGAATTTTTCTACAAGCACATTTGCAACATTTGGTGATAAAAATCCTGGAAGTGTTGGGCCTAGGTGAATGTCCTTAACACCCAAATATAGCAATGCAAGAAGAACAATAACAGCCTTTTGCTCATACCAAGCGATGTTATAAACAATTGGTAGCTCGTTTATATCTTCAAGCTCAAAAATCTCTTTAAGCTTTAGTGCAATAAGCGCAAGTGAGTATGAGTCATTACATTGACCTGCGTCAAGCACTCGTGGAATTCCACCAATGTCTCCAAGCTCTAGCTTGTTATAACGATATTTTGCACATCCAGCAGTAAGAATTACTGTATCCTCAGGTAGTTTTTGGGCAAACTCTGTGTAGTAATCTCTTGACTTCATTCTGCCGTCACAACCAGCCATTACAAAGAACTTTTTAATAGCTCCAGTTTTAACCGCGTCAACAACCTTATCAGCAAGTGCAAAAACTTGATTGTGTGCAAATCCGCCAACAATTTCACCCTTTTCAATTTCTACAGGTGTTTTGCACTCTTTTGCCATTTCAATAATTTGTGAGAAATCTTTTTTACCATCAATACCTGCATCAATATGAGTACAACCTGGATATCCTGTTGCTCCTGATGTAAATATTCTTTTTCTTACTTCCTCACTCTTTGGTGGAACTATGCAGTTTGTTGTGAACAAAATTGGGCCATTAAATGTTTCAAATTCTGTAATTTGCTTCCACCAAGCATTACCATAGTTTCCTGCAAAGTTGTCATACTTTTTAAAGAAAGGATAATAGTGAGCTGGCAACATTTCGCCGTGTGTATAAACATCAACACCAGTACCCTTTGTTTGCTCTAGAAGTTGCTCAAGGTCTGTAAGGTCGTGTCCTGAAATTAGTATTGCTGGATTTTTTCTAACTCCAATATCAACACTTGTAATCTCTGGGTGACCGTATTTTGATGTGTTTGCCTCGTCTAAAAGTGCCATAGCAGTAACACCAAACTGACCAGTTTTAAGAGTTAAAGCTACCAAATCATCAGCAGTTAAAGAGTCATCCATTGTAGCCTCTAGTGCTTCATAAATAAACTTATAAATTTCTAAGTTTTCTTTTCCAATATTAAGTGCGTGATGAGCATAGGCCGCCATTCCTTTTAGCCCGTATATAATCATCTCTCTAAGAGAACGAACATCTTCATTTTCAGTCGCAAGAACTCCAACCTTTGATGCTTTCTCAAGCATTGACGCTCTGTCACCCACCTCAAATGTAGCAGCGTCACCAAAGCTTACACCAGATACTTTAGCTCTTAATTCATCTCTTAGCTTAATATTTTTTCTGATTTGAGCCTCAATTGAATCCTCATCAAAGTTTGCGTTTGTGATTGTAATAAACAAGCTGTTTAAAAGCTCGTGGTTAATTTCTGTAATAGTGCTTACATCTACATCGCCTTTTACAACTATTTCAGAAATACCTTTTGTTGTATAAATTAGCAGGTCTTGAAGCTTTGCAACATCTTCATTTTTTCCACAAACACCTCTAACCTCACAACCCTGTCCTCTTGCGGTTTCTTGACATTGATAACAAAACATACTCATAATAATTTTCCTCCACAAATTAATCTTTTACTGGTTCAAAATTATCTTTACCTACATAGCAAATTGGGCAAACCCAATCGTCTGGAATATCCTCAAATGCTGTTCCTGGAGCAATTCCACCATCTGGGTCACCAATTTCTGGGTCATAAAAGTATCCACAAGGAATGCAAACATATTTTTTCATTTTTTGTACCTCCTAAATTTATCTTAAATTAAAATTTTAAGCCTTTGGTGCTGGAGCTTTTACTACAAAAATTTCTAAAACTTCGTCATCTAAATTCTTAATATTCATTTTTGTATTAAGCGGAATGTTTAGAACTGTGCCTTTTTCATATCTGTGAATCTCTTGCTCATCAAGTGCTATTGACAGCGTTCCCCTAACCACAGTCATATAAACAATTGCATTAGAAAAATGCTCTGGAGCACCCTCATCTTTATTAAAAATCATATGCATATAATGAATGTTTTCATCTGCAATTACTCTTTCCATTGTTTTAGTGTCGCCTAATGTCATTTTATAGACTTTTTCAACCATTGCAAATACCTCCTAAATATCATTTTTCAAAGTTTTTAGTCCAAAATTTTTCCATCTGTTGAAATTGTAACAATCTGCCACGGAATAAACTTGCCACTAGCTTGCAATGCTCTTTTTACTGCACTCTCTATTCCGCCACAGCAAGGAACCTCCATACGCGCAACCGTTACACTTTTTATATCATTATTTTTGATTATTGCTGTTAGTTTGTCTGCATAGTCACCCTCGTCAAGCTTTGGACAGCCAATAAGACAAACTTTGTTCTTAATGAATTTATTATGAAAATCTGCATAAGCATATGCCGTACAGTCAGCAGCAATTAGCAAGTTTGCATTGTTAAAATATGGTGCATTAATCGGTGCAAGCTTGATTTGAACCGGCCACTGTGTAAGCTGTGATTGAACTCCCACAGTTTCTAAAACATTCGACGGTGCTACTTCTCTTTTAATTTGCTTTGACTGGTTTCCAGGGCAACCACAAGGCAACTCTTCGCCCTGTTTATTAAACTCAGTCTTTTTATCCTGTGTATTGCAACCAGATGGGCTGATTTCTTTTTCAATAAATGATATTGCGTCTGCTGGGCAGTTTGGCAAGCAATTTCCAAGCCCGTCGCAATGGTCTTCTCTTAATAGCCTTGCCTTTCCATCCACCATTCCTATTGCTCCCTCTTG
>JAAYPE010000045.1 GCA_012519975.1 Clostridiales bacterium | reverse complement strand
TGCAACTGTAAGCTTTGTGCTTTTAGATGCAGACCTGTCAAACGTACCTAAATCTATGCTCTCGTGGTAGTAAGATGTTTTAATATCCGAACCATTTGAATTATCTTGATAACCCGTTATATTTCCGGCATAGCTACCACCGCTAAGCACACCGGCATTATATGTATTTTCAATTTCGCCATAATTTCCGCCAGCAATTCCGCCAAGGCGAGTTACCTCAATTTCTTGGTTGTTGGTTTTCATAGACAATGAACCAACATTAAAGCAATTTTTAACTGTTGCAAGCACAGCTGGAGCAGAAGGCTCTGTTGTAGCTGGTGAAACCAACTCGTTTCTGCCAACAATTCCACCTACTAATGCTGTTGGTGGGATTTGGAAACCTATTAAAATGTCCGACGCATTATAACACTTTTCGATTGTACCACCATTAGCACCAGCAATACCACCTATTGCTGATGGGAATACTATCTCTGTGGTGATATTACTATTTACTACTGCACATCCTTTTATTGTACCTTTATTATTACCCGCAATAAATCCAACCGTACTTGGAGATTTTGCTTTTACTTCAACAAATGTAGAACTTACTATTGTAAGATTAGAGATTTCTCCACTAAGTCCCACATAGCCAAACATACCAACATCTTCAATTGGCGTTGGCACAATTCCTCCACCTTGAGGTGGGATTGAATACAAGATTCTTAAATTTGAAATTGTGTTACCATTACCGTCAAACTTGCCCGTAAACGGTGCGTCTTTTGTACCTATTGGAAGCCATGTAACATTGTCATTATTATTTGCTATATTGTTTGCTAGTTTATAATCCCCATCAAGAGGGAAGCCTTCATCCTTTCCTATTTTTTGTAGATCATCGTAGCTTGATATTTCTATTGGGTCATCCGCATTTGCCAAAAAGTTCATCGGCATTATTGCAATCAAAACAGTGATTACAACAACTATCGATAATAGTTTTTTTCTCCCTTTCATTTTTCTACCTCCATTGTTACTAAAAATAGTATTAATGATTTTAGAATTCCGCTCCTTAATTTTTCACACAAAAAGGCACTATATGAATAATTAAAACTATGTTCAATTATATTGCATTTTTTGACTAATGTCAAGAATAGACGACACATTATATTCGTATAACTTACACAAAAAAATGGCTTTTTTCATCTTTTGTCAAATAATTAGATTGCACACACTCTGTAAAAAATAGTGTTAATAACATTGCTGTTTATATAAAAAAACTGAGTATATGCAAATTGTAATTACACATACTCAGTTATATTTTATTCGCTTTGTGGCAAAAGTGAAAACGCCTTTTGAATTTGTGGGTCATCACTATCTTCCATTACACCGATTGCAGTTTCTTGCTTTGGCGTTAATTTAATCTCATAGTCCGGCTTTACTCCAACTTTGTTGTAGGTATCACTTTTATAAGGCAAAATTTGTGCAACGGTTAAAACAATCGCACTACCGTCACTAAGTTGAAAAACCTGTTGCATTGTGCCAATTCCCTTTGTTGTTGTTCCAACAAGTTCTGCCTTGCCGAAATCACGCAAATCACAGGCAAAAAGCTCTGCAGCACCCGCTGTTTTTTCATTTATTAAAACTACCGACGGGATTATTATGTCCTCAGCGTCTGACGGGAAGGTTTTTATAACTTTTCCATTTTGGTTAACTGCTGTTGCAATAGCCTTTGTTCCATCAGTTGCAAGGGGAACTAAAATATCCAATACCGCCACTGCATTTTTTATGCTACCTTGTGAACAGTTTCTAACATCAAATATTACGCCTTTTGCACCGCTCTTTTTCACTTCGCCCATTACTTCTTTAAACTGGGCTGGAGTATTTCCATAAAAAGCATTTATAGTAACAATTGCTGTTGAGCCAATCATTCTATGAGAAACAGTAGCAATGCTATACCCCTTAACTACGCTGATTTTTTTGCTATCCTCGCCATCTCTTTTATAGGTGATGTTAATTGTAGACATCTTATCACCTATAAGGTTTTGAGATATTGTTTCGTAGTTTTCAGCGGTTACCTTATCCTCGCCAATCATTCTAATTTCATCTCCAACTTTAAGCCCTGCAGCCTCCGCCGGAGAATTTGGTGCAACACCTGTTATATGAATGTAACCTGTATCTTTATTTAGAGTATGACTGATACCAATTCCAGAAATTCTTCCGCTTTCACGGTTATAATATTCTATATATTCATCAGCAGTCATATAAAAGCTACTCTCGTCACCCAGACCTTTTATATAGCCGTGTGCGATGCTCGAATTAAGTTTTGAAGTGTCAAAATCACCGTAAAACTCCTTGCGAACAAGCTCATCCATCTCTGATATGCTTGAATACATACTAACACGATTTGGCAATTCTTTAATTAGATTGTTATATACTTTCATAGAAATCGACATCGTAATAGCAACCGTTACTGTAATAGCAATTAGCACTATCGCAAGTGATTTTCCCAAAGAAATTTTTTTATTCATTCAGTTACCCCTAAATTTTTGTAATTTGTTACTTAACATCTGGTGGTTTTGATAAATAAAGTTCTGGATTCTGCTTTACACCATTAATTAAAACTTCAAAGTGAACATGGGCACCTGTTGAGTTTCCGGTAGTTCCCATTATTGCAATAACTTGACCTTGTGTTACTTTTTGACCTTGCCTTACTTTTGTGGAATAGCAGTGCCCGTAGCGAGTTTGAACACCCTCGCCGTGGTCTATCGCTACATACCAACCGTAACCTGGCGGGTCATAAGCTACTAGTGCAACTGTGCCATCGGCAACAGCTACAAGTTGCTTTGTAAATGGTCCTGTTGTTCCACCTGCGCCAGGCATTGTAATATCAAGACCCCTATGGAAATTAGGTTGACCGTACAATGTTCTCCAACCATATCTTGATGAAATGTAAGTACCTTTATATGGAACAGGCCAAATCATTTTTCCAACCGAGCCACTACCGTGCTGAATTCTTCCGTTTAATATATCGTCAACTTCTCTTGCAAACGCTTCTTTTCTTCTTTCCAAATCTTGCTGTACTCTTCTTGCTTGTGCGTCCTCTGTGCTAAGTTTATAAAGTTGAAGATTCATTTGAATGACCTTTGCATCGAGTTGCCTTTTTTTAGGTACAAGTGCCGCCTTTGCAACATCTACCTGCTCTTTATCTGATTGAACTTGAACTTGTTTTTCTCTTAGGGATTTTTCAGACTCTTTTAGCTTGTCAATTTTTATTTGAAACTCTTTTATAAGGTCTGAATCGTGCTTTGAAACGCTTTGCACAAGTTGCATTCTTGTTAAAAAACTTTCAAAACTATCTGCACTAAGAAGTATTTCTACAGATGATGTTTCACCAGCCATATACATAGTGCGAAGTCTTTGCCTTAAAAGCTCCTTTGTTTCTTCTATATCTTGTTCTTGAATAACGATTTCCTCTTGAGTTTGTTTAATTTGGGTGTTAAGCGATGCTATTGTTTTGTTAAGCAAACTTATTTTTTGATTATAAATATTTATCTGATTATCAAGCTCTGTTACCTGAGTATGCAAATCTGCAACCGTTTGCTTTGTTGTTATCTTTTTTTCTTCAATAGCTTTAATTTTGTTGTCACTTGCAATTATGTCTCTTTCAAGTGAGTTTATTTTGTCGTTAAGTTTGTCTACCTCAGCCTGCTCTTCGTTTGTAATTGCAAACGCTAACTGCGGTGTCATCACCGAAATCATAAGCATAACAATAGCAAGCAAAGATGACATTGTTCTCCTCATCGTGCTTGTTTTACTCACTTATAACACTCCCTTGCTCTTTTAAATATCTGCCCATAGAAACAATACTTCCGCTCGTTCCTGCTATAACTCCGATTATAACAAATCCGAGCAACATTTGCCACATATAATCTATAAAGTTTATAGCAGAGCCACCAAGGCCTAAAAGCGAGGTTGCACCTGCGATTGAACTTGTAGTTAGCGAATACAGCACAAACACAAGGCCTAATGAAACAATGCTAGATATCATTCCAAGCAATATTCCCTCTACTATAAACGGCCAGCGTACAAACCAATTAGTTGCACCAACAGCTTTCATTATACTAATTTCTAAGCGACGGTTAAACATTGTTACCCTAACTGTGTTTGCAATTATAAACAATGATACAACAAGCAACAGAGTTATTATTCCTGCACTTACAAACGTTGCTGTCCTTCGTGCTTGCGCAAGCTGTTTTGCAAGCGTACTATTTTCCCTAATATTTAATATGTTGTCTACCGATTTTATCGATGAAACTGTTTGAGAAAAATCATTCATACTTTTAAGCGTAACTTTATAGGCATTTGGTAATGGATTTTGTATCCCTGACAGCAACTCTGCATCGTCTCCCAAGCTTTTAAGTTGTTGTTTGTACGAATCCTCTTTTGAAACAAATTCACATTTTTCAATGTTAGGAATTGTTCTAATATCTTTTCCTATTTTATTAATTTGCCCTTGTGACAAATCATCTTTAATAAACACCATAATTATGTTTTGAGACTCAATTTTTCCGAGCATCATATCAATATTTAAAAACAATAATGTAGCGCAACCAATCATAACTAAGCAAGATGTTAAAACTGCGATAGACGCAACGGACATCAATCTGTTTGCCCAGACACTCCTAAACCCTTCTTTTGTAAGATAAGAGAGGCTGCTGCCACTTTGATTTTGCCTTTTTTTATCTTCTTTTTTTAAGTTTATTTTTTCTTTTTTGCTCATTATTGTTGCACCTCCGCTCCATCTGTACCCTCAAGGTGCTCTAAATATTTTGAATAATCAATTTCAGCAATATTAAAATCTGAACCAGCTTTGATATTTACGTTTTGAAAATTATTTTCACCTGAAATATTTTCACTCTTTAAATTGTTTGATTCAGGCGTTATGTCGTTTTTTAGTTCAATTGTTTTATAGGACGCACTAGGTGATTTTATTGGTTGAACAATGTTGTTTTGTTGCTTAACATACTGCGCATAATTTGCCTGCTTATATCCCAAATTTTTATCATAAGACAATCTATCACCATTTGCAGTGTCAGAAACAATTGCTCCATTTTCAATTGCAACTATTCTATGGTTAAATCTATGAACTAAATCGTGCTCGTGGGTAACCATAATAATTGTTGTGCCATTGGCGTTGATATGGTTAAGCAAGTCAACAATTTCATACGACATTTCAGGGTCGACATTTCCCGTTGGCTCATCGGCAATGATTATGTTTGCATTGTTTACCAGCGCCCGTGCAAGAGCAACCCGTTGCTGTTCACCGCCTGAAATTTCGGCAGGATAACAACGAGCTTTGGAGGTAAGACCTACTAAGCTTAGGACATATGGAACTCTTTTTCTTATTTCTTTTTCCTTAGCGCCAATAACACGCATTGCAAAAGCGACATTATCATAAACCGTCATTTTGGGGATCAATCTAAAATCTTGAAAAACAATGCCCATTGTTCTTCTAAAATAAGGAATTTCTCTCTTTGTTATTTCAACAAGATCATAACCATTTATCGCAATTGTTCCGCTTGACGGTACTTCTTCACGCATAATTGTTTTTAGAAAGGTGCTTTTTCCTGAGCCTGATGACCCAACTATAAAAACAAACTCGCCCCTATCAATTGATAAGGTTACATTTTTAAGGGCTTTTGTGCCGTTATCATAAGTTTTTGAAACATTTTTAAATTCTATCAATTTTTATACCTCTTTAACTTTACCACTTATACAATAAACTTTTGAAGCTCTATATTTAGACTAACAAATCTAAATATAGGGTATATCAAAGTATTTTCACCTTAATACACCCTAATTATAGCACAAAAAATATCATCTGTAACTATTTTGTAACTATTTTATTTGATTTTGTAGTAATGTACAGTTTTTTAAAAAATATTTAGTTGAACACTACAAAATTATACATCTGTTTTGTTTACTATTAATATTTTGTTGGACTAGCGTCTAAATACTTTTTAACCATTAGTGCTACTTTGAAAACAATTGCATCGTCAAACTCACGCAAATCAAGACCTGTTAATTTTTTGATTTTTTCAAGTCTATAAACAAGTGTGTTTCGGTGAACAAAAAGCTTTCTTGATGTTTCAGAAACATTAAGGTTGTTTTCAAAGAACTTTTGAATTGTGAAAAAAGTTTCTTGGTCAAGATTTTCTATTGAACCTTTTTTAAAAACCTCGTTTAAGAACATTTCACAAAGTGTGTTTGGAAGCTGATAGATAAGACGAGCTATTCCAAGGTTATCATAGCTAATTATTGTTTTTTCTGTATCAAAAACCTTGCCAACCTCAAGCGCAACTTGAGCCTCTTTAAATGAGCGAGCCAAATCCTTAATGCCTGTTACAGTCGTTCCAATGCCTACAAGAGATTGGCTGTAAAACTCAGTGCTAAGTGCATCTGAAATTGAGTGGGCAAGTTTTTCTAAATCCTTAGGCTCAATATTTGGCTTAACTTCTTTTACAAGAGCTATGTCAGTTTCGTTAACATTGATTACAAAATCCTTGTTTTTATCTGGAAAAAGATTTTGGACAACATCAAATACTGAGGCATCCTCATGACCCGTTATTCTGATGAGAAGGACTACTCTTGATGCATCGTTATTAAATCTAAGTTCTCTTGCTTTAAGATAAATATCACCTGGCAAAATATTATCAAGAATAACATTTTTAACAAAGTTACTCCTATCATATTTTTCATCATAAAATTGTTTAATGCTACTCAGGGATACAGCTAGCACCTTTACATAGTTTGACGCAAGCTCATCATCGCCCTCAACAAATACTGCGTACTCGTGACGAAGGTGTGAGCCAAATGTTAGATAAGTTATTCCATCAAGATAAACCGTGTTGCCACTTGCAAAAACATCTGTAAGATTTGCACTTTGAGATTCACCTATGCGCCCTAGTTCGCTACAAGAAATTATTGTTCCTGTTTCGTCAATGACCCCAACTGTTCTGTCAATTGCATCACGCATTTGATGTATGATTCCCTGAAAAAGTCTGTTTGACATTAATATACCCCCAACTTTTGGTATGTTGTAAATTTTTATACATTATGCCTACTCGTATATTATACATATTACACAATTGTGACCAATTTTGCAAGACATTTTTTTAAAGTTTTAAAAGATTTTTTTCACTTTTACCCTTAATCAATTATAATTCAATCAAAATATATTCAAATTACACAAATTTTTATTCTAATTTATTTCTATATTTCTTGTATGTTTTTACCATATATTCCACTCAAAATTAATGTAAACACTATATTTTGTTTTTTAAAAAGACATTTTTCTATTTTAAAAACTATTTTTCTTACACTTTTAATATTAAAAATAAACTAAAAAATTATAAAATTAATTTGTGTTTTCAATGCTTTCTAACTCCTCTTTTGTAAGTTCTCTACATTCTCCGCTCAAAAGATTCGGGTCAAGCTCTACATTTCCTATTGCTGTTCGCTTCAACTCTACAACATTGTTGCCAACTGCTGCAAACATTCTTTTGACTTGATGATATTTTCCCTCACATATTTTAATTTGTGCAACTACTTTTTCATTTTGTTCTATAACTTTCACCTGTGCGTCAAGACATCTTGTCCCATCTGCAAGCTTTATCCCATCCTCTATTCTTTTGATATCTGCACTTGAAAGTGGCTGTGCAAGCGTTGCTTTATAGGTTTTTTTAACACGATTTTTGGGAGATAAAATTCTATGAGCAAAGTCACCATCATCAGTTATTAGCACAAAGCCTGTTGTATCTGCGTCTAGCCTGCCCGCCGGAAAAAGCCCTTTTCTTTGCAACTCTTTTGGAACAAGGTCTACTGCAGTTTTTGCCTTTGGATCACGGGATGCACAAATCACGCCTTGTGGTTTGTTTAGCATAATATATATATTCTTTTTAAATGTTTGTAGCACGCCGTCTATCTCAATTATTATATCCGATGTTTCATACTTTTCATCAGACTTTTTTACAGCTTGTCCATTAACCCTGACCAGATTTGCTCTTATAAGCTTTTTTACCTCATTTCTGGACAGGGTGCCTTGAGATGCTATTATTTTGTCAATTCGTTCAACAGACACTTTTAAACTTCCCCCATTATGCTTTTTGACTTATTGTTGACGGTTGGGATTTTTCTTTTTCTGTGGCTTTTTCTCCGCTATCTTCTTGTGATTTATCAAACCCGTGCATAAATCCATCTAGCTCTACAGAGCATACATCCCCGCCGATTACAAGCCCGTCATACACTAATATATTTGCACGAATACAGCCTGAATCAGAACCGTAGCCTGGATAATTTTTTATTTCATAAGTCCATCTTTTTACCCTTATGCCTTTGTAAGGCTCGAGGTCAAATCCTTGTTCTTTTTGAATTTTGTTATATTTCTCATAAGTTTGGTCAAATTCCGCTGGAATTATAACCTCCGACACTTCTGTTGGGTCTTTATCAAATTCCCAACCAAATTGTGACAAAAAAGCAACCCGTTGCTCTGAATTGCCAGCTTTAAGGTTTATTCCACCCTTATTTGCTGCCTTATTATCCATACTTGAGGCCAGCAAAAATGCAATGGTAGCTAGGGTGCATAAAGCTATGAGAAGTACAACTTTGATTTTTGAAGATTTTACGGAATATACAAACATTAACATCACCCATTAATTAATATGCCACTGGGCTTAAAATAATGACCTAATACAGACCGTAATTTGTTTGATATAAAAAAACGGGCAAACAAACTGCCCGTAATACCATCTATTTCTTTTTAGATATTGCATCATTAAGACTTGATTGAACCCTTTTGATTTCTTGAAGGCTTCCAGACAAACTTTGCTCTGCATCTACCATTATGTTTGTTACAAAATCACTCGCCGCTGCTCTTAATTCTTTTGACCACTTTTTCGCGTGCTCCATCATATCATTAGCAGTTGTTTCTGCGTGCTCTGTTGTTTCTTTTGCTTCTTTCAGCGCTCTTTGAGTCAGCTCATTTGCTTCCTCACACGCTTTTTTAACGATATTCTCTGCCTCAACGCCTGATTCTTTTAAAATTTTTGACGCCTCAAGATTTGCATTTTTAAGCAATTCTTCTGATTGGATTTTTGCTTTTTTAAGCATACTGTCAGACATTTCCTGAGCATTTTTTGTAATAGTTGCTTCAAGCGTTAGCTCTCTTGCTTTTTCCTGTGCTTGCTCTATTATAGATTTTGCTTTTTCCTGCGCCCGTTCTTCGGTGTATTTTGCTTTTTCCTCAGATCTAATAGACAGCTCCTTTGACTTTTCTTGAGCGTCCTCAATCATTGTTTTTGAGCGTTCTTGCGCACTGGATAAAATCTCTTTTGATTTTTTATCAGAATCCGTCATAAGTTCGTGCCATCTTTTTTCTGCACTTGAAACCATTTCTCTGCTTTTTGATTCTGAATCAGACAAAAGGGCTTGCGACTCTCTTTTTGCCTTGTTTATAATTTCTCTACGCTCTGACGCAATTATTTTTGCTTGACGGATTTCGTCGGGCATATTTAGCCTTATGTCCTCTATCACTGTTCTGATTGAACCAGCATCGACTGAAACTCTGTCGGAAAAAGCACTACTTTTACCGGCATCTAGGATCTCTTCAATTTCTTCAAGAAAATCTTCTATGTTCATCGTGCAAATCAATCCTTTCTAAGGCGCTCTAATATATCATCCCTAATAACTGTTGGAACAAAAGCCGAAATATCTCCACCAAGTTCTGCTACTTGACGAACCAAGCTCGAACTTAAAAACATATTATCTGTGCTTGCTGCCATAAACATTGTTTCAAACCCCGCATAGAGTTTTTGATTGGTAAGAGCCTGTTGAAACTCGTCCTCAAAATCTGAAACAGCTCTAAGCCCTTTTACGATTGCCGTTGCATTTTTTTGCTTTGCATAATCCGCGAGCAAACCATCATAAACATCAACTTCTACATTTTGCATACCGTCCATCTGTTTTATGCTTTTTCGAATTAGCTCTGCTCTTTCTTGCGCTGTAAAAACATGGGCACCTTTTTTGCGATAATTCGCCATTACTAAAACTATTACTTTGTCAAAAATTTTAGCAGTCCTTTGTATTATCTCAAGGTGTCCGAGTGTAATAGGGTCAAAGCTACCTGGACAAACAGCTATCTTCATTATTCTGACGCCTCATTTTCTCTATAAATTGTAATTTTCACTTTTCCATATTTATATTCTTTAAACACGCTAAAGTCGCCTACGCTTTGTGGCAAATCTTCGCTAAATGGTGTTTCACAAATTATGACTCCACCTTTTGCCATATTTTTACAAAGCAGTTGCAAAGCTTTTTCGATAAAGTCACGGTTATACGGTGGGTCTAAGAATGCTATATCAAAAACATCTTTTGTAGTTGCAAGAAAAGACATTGCATCAAGATTTTTTACAATTGTATTTTTATCAAGTTGTGTTGATTTTAGATTTTGCCCAATTACATCTATTGAGCTTTTATTTTGGTCAACAAATGTTGCACAATGGGCGCCACGGCTTAGAGCCTCTATTCCAAGCTGACCAGAGCCTGCAAACAAATCTAAAACTCGCCTACCCTCAACTTCAAATTGTATTGCACTAAAAATTGCTTCCTTAATCCTTTGTGCTGTTGGGCGAACTTCTTCACCCTCAAGTGTTAAAAGATTTCTTCCTCTTGCTGTTCCTGTAATTACTCTCATATTATAATCTCCATTAAAATAACTTTTTATATTATCTCATTTTTTGTATATTTTTGTCAACATCAATTGTAAAATAGGTGTTTTATTTGTTTTCATCAAAATAGTTTTTTATATCATTTGCATTTACCTTTGTAATTCCCTTTACGCTTAAAAGCTCTTCAATGCTTGCAGATTTGATTGCCGACATTGTTTTAAAATGTTTAAAAAGTGCTGTTGATTTAGCCTGACCAATACCTTTAATTTTCATAAGCTCAGTGCTTTTCAAGTTTTTGCTTTGCTTTTTATGATGATATCCTATAGCGAATCTATGGACTTCCTCTTGAATATTTGAAACCAAAGTGAATGCCTGACGGCTTGCTTTTATTGATATTTCGCTACCGCCATTTGCAATTGCCCTTGTTTTATGCTTGCTATCCTTAACCATTCCAAACACAGGAACCTCAATACCAAATTCTTTTAAAACAGGCATTACCGCACTGATTTGACCTTGTCCACCGTCTAGCAAAATCAAGTCTGGAAGCTTTCCAAAACCTTTTTGCGTTTCTTTTTCTTGCTCGTATCTTGTAAACCGTCTTTGCAAAACTTCTTGCATTGCACCATAATCATCCCCACCCATTGCATTTTTTATTTCAAAACGCTTGTAGGCGGATTTAAACGGCAAGCCATCTTTAAAAACCACCATACCGGCAACGCTATCTTTGCCTGCAGTGTGCGATATGTCATATGATTCTATATACCTTGGAGGCTCAGCAAGTCCTAAGACGTTTGCAAGTTCTGATAATGCTTGCTCACTTTTACTTAGTCTGCCTGTTTTTTCAAACAACTTTTCTTTTGCATTTTTTTTGCACATTTGAACAAGCTTTAATTGTTCCCCTTTTTGCGGAACTGTGATTGTAACTTTTCTACCCGCTTTGTCTGTTAGCCATTTTGATAGCAATTCCATATCCTGAATTTCTCCATCTATTGTAATTCTCTGGGGAATATTATTTCGCATTGAATAATAGCTCAAAATCAGTTCAAATCGAAGCTTTGGCAAGTCTTCATCCTTTTCTAATATAAAATGTTCTGTGTCAAACAACCTACCTTTTGTAAATCTCAAAACTGCAAAACACGCTTTTTTCTCCCCTTGTTCTATTGCAAAAACATCCTGTTCTTTTATGCTTGTTGTAGAAATAACTTTTTGTTTTTCATTCATTCTATTTATTGCATTTATTCTGTCTCTAAGCTTTGCCGCTTTTTCAAACTCCAAATTTTCAGAATAAATTTGCATTTTTTGTTGCATATCTTTTATTGATTTTGCACTGCCACCTTTTAAAAACTCAATCGCACCGTCAACTGCCTCATCATAATCCTCTTTTTTTACTTTTCCGCTACAGGGTGCAGAGCATTGTTCTATAAAAAAATTAAGGCAAGGTCTATCTTTTCCAATATCTTTAGGAAAATCCTTTGTACACTGAGGCAATTTAAAGATTTTTTTTGCCTCATCTAGTGCTTGATTCACAATAAACGCACTTGTGTATGGTCCTATATATTCTGCATTATCATTTAACTGTTTTTTCTCTGCTGTAATCTTTCTCCACTCATCACTGCTTATTTTTATATAATGATAACCTTTATCATCTTTTAACAAAATATTATATTTAGGTTTGTGCTGTTTTATTAGGCTACATTCAAGTAGTAATGCCTCAAACTCACTATCCGTTATAATATAGTCAAAATCGTAAACATTTGAAACCATTTTTAAAACTTTTATTGTATGGCGATTTTGCGAACCAAAATACTGACTTACCCTGCTTTTTAAAGATTTTGCTTTGCCTATATAAATTATTGTACCCTGTTTATTTTTCATTATATATACGCCCGGTTTTTTTGGAAGACCGTTTGCTTTTTTTCGCAATATTGGTAATCTTTCGTTCACGATTTCACCACCATATAAATTGTTTTTTGTTTAATGTAAAAAGGCACATCGCTTTTATTGCGATGTGCCTACATGTACCAAGCTTATTATTCAGCAAAACCTGACTCAACAAGTTTTACAAGCTCTTCGACTGCCTCTTCTTCATCAGAACCGCCAGCCATAATGCGAATCTCTGTGCCGCCCATAATCCCAAGTGAAAGCACGCCAAGGAGACTTTTTGCGTTTACCCTGCGCTCATCTTTTTCAACCCAGATTGATGATTTGAACTCATTCGCCTTCTGTATGAAAAATGTAGCCGGGCGAGCATGTAAGCCAACTTGATTTTGAACCTTAACATCTTTTACGTACATAATACATTCTCCCACCAGATAAAATGATTTTCGTTTTCTTGCTACTATTATAAACACAAAAGCTATCCTCGTCAACGAATATATCTACTATAAATCACTTTTATTGATATTTCGTAGTCTATTCCAAACCTTCGCTATAAGTTAGGCAAATGTTTGTATAGTTTGCCTATCGACAATATACAATATATTGTTATTCGACAAGCTTCGACAACAACTTTTGTCATTTTTCTTGTTTTGTTTCCAATTCTTGACTTGATATTTTTTCTATAAAATCTTTGTCTTGTTTTGAAAGTTGTGCTTTTTTTAGCATATCCGGTCTTCTTTTCAAAGTTCGCTCAAGCGAGCATTGGCGTTTCCATTTTTCAATATTGAAATGATGGCCAGAAATTAGCACCTCTGGCACTTTTTTTCCGTGCCACTCAAACGGTCTTGTATACTGCGGATATTCTAAAAGATAATCAAAATGGCTTTCTTCTTGAAATGCTTCATCGTTTGCAAGCACACCTGGAAGCATTCTTGAAATGCTGTCAGCCAAAACCATTGCGGGAAGTTCTCCGCCTGTTAATACAAAATCACCAATTGATATTTCTTCGTCCACTATTTCTTCAATAATACGCTCGTCTACTCCCTCATAGTGTCCACAAAGAATTGCAATATTATTCATTTTTGAAAGTTCGCACACTCTACTTTGTGTTAAAGTTTTACCCTGTGGCGACATAAATATCAAATGGGGTTTTTGTCCTATTTGCTCGCTAACAGATGTAAAACAATCAAAAATAGGCTGTGTTTGCATTATCATTCCTGTTCCCCCACCATAAGGTGCATCATCAACACGCTTGTGCTTATCTTTTGAGTAATCCCTTATATTATGGCAATTAATCTCAACAAGATTATTCTCCCTTGCTCTACCAATTATGCTGGTGCTAAGCACACTTTCGCACATTTCGGGAAACAGGGTTAAAATGTCAATTCTCATCGTCAAACAACCCCCTTAAAGGGTTAATCTCAACAACTTCATTCTCAACATTTATGCTAACAACAACATCAGGAATTGCAGGAATTAGATATTCTTGCCCTTGGTTTTTGATATGCCAAACATCGTTTGCACCCGTTGCACTTACATCGCTTATTGTTCCATAAAGTTTGCCAGTGCTTGCATCTTTTACCTGACATCCAATTAGCTCTTGAACAAAATAACGACCCTCTTCAAGCGGTGCGTCAGAACGCTTAATGTACAATATTTTACCTCTAAGAGATGACGCAAGCTCAACCGTTGTAACTTCATCAAGCTTTAGCAAAACGATGTTGCCGTGCGCACGAACGCTTGAAATTTTTGCAGACTCTTTTCCTAACTTATCAAAATAAAGTGTACTGAAGTTTTTAAAAAACTCTGGTGAATCGCACCAAGGATTAACTCTTAATTCTCCCCTTATTCCGTGCGTTCCAACTATTTTTCCTATTTCTATAAAATCTAAAATCATATAACTTCCACCACTTTATTTTTTAAAAATTTAAATGCTAATCACTAAAAAAATAGGGCGGAGAACCGCCCTTGTAAGTGTTGCACTAATCAATTTCTACTGCTACTTTTGTGTCATTACGATTTGCAGTAGCTCTCATAACAGTGCGAATAGCCTTTGCTATTCTGCCTTGCTTGCCGATAACTCTACCCATATCGTCCGGCGCAACATGAAGGTGATAAACTACAACTCCATTTTCATCCGGCTCATCAATATCTACGGATACAGCTGAAGGGTCTTCTACAAGACCTTGTGCGATAGAAATAAGTAAATCCTTCATTTTGAGGACCTCCAAATTTATTTAATTGCTCCTGACTTTTTAAGAAGTGCTTTTACTGTGTCTGTTGGTTGTGCACCGTTAGCAATCCATTGTTGAACTTTTTCTTCATCAACTTTTAAAACTATTGGGTCTTCTGTTGGGTTGTAGTAACCAATCTCCTCAATGAACCTTCCATCTCTAGGATACCTTGAATCCGCAACAACTATACGATAGAAAGGAGCTTTTTTTGCACCCATACGGCGAAGCCTAATTTTTACTGCCATTTTAATTCCTCCAAAAAATTTATATTAAGAATAATTTATATCAATCACGCACTTGCCACCTGCTCACGCACCTAACTCCTGCGTCAAAGATTACTAAAAAAACTACATACCAAACTGGCCAAAGTCCATATTGTTGGGGTTCATACCCATCATACCCATTTGTTTCATCTTCTTGCGTCCACCTTTGCTATTAAGCTGTTTGAAGATTTTTTGCATTTGTTTATACTGGGTAAGAAGTCTATTAACATCCTCAACTTGCTGCCCACATCCCGCTGCAACTCTTCGTTTGCGAGAGGCGTTTAAAATGTTTGGATTTTCTCTTTCCTGTGGTGTCATCGAAAGGATGATAGCCTGAACTCTGTCAAACTGTTTTTCATCAACATCAATGTCTTTCATCTGCTTACCTACTCCTGGAATCATAGCAAGCATATCTTGAAGTGGCCCCATTTTTCGTACTTGTTTAAAGTTCTCAAGCAAGTCGTTTAAATCAAACTTATTTTTGCGAAGCTTTTCTTCAAGCTCTTTTGCCTTTTTTTCATCAAGGGTTGTTTCTGCCTTTTCAATAAGAGAGAGCATATCTCCCATTCCAAGAATTCTTGATGCCATTCGTTCTGGGTGAAATGTGTCTAAATCTTCCAACTTTTCACCAGTACCTACAAATTTGATGGGCTTGCCTGTAATCGCTCTTGCAGAAAGAGCCGCACCACCACGGGTATCACCATCAAGCTTTGTTAGAATTAGTCCGTCAATTCCAAGTGTTTCATTAAACGATGACGCAACATTAAATGCATCTTGACCTGTCATTGCGTCAACTACAAGCAAAATTTCGTGCGGTTTTACTTGTGATTTTATATTTTTAAGTTCATCCATCAACTGCTCGTCTATGTGCAGGCGACCTGCCGTGTCAAGAAAAACATAATCATAACCTTGGTCTTTTGCAAGCTTTATAGCCTCTCTTGCAATTATTACTGGGTCTGTTGTTCCCATTTCAAAAACGGGCACACCTGCTTGCTCTCCAACAACTTGCAACTGCTTTATAGCCGCCGGCCTGTAGATATCACAAGCGAC
Source organism: Clostridiales bacterium (assembly GCA_012519975.1). Lineage (GTDB taxonomy): Bacteria > Bacillota > Clostridia > Oscillospirales > Acutalibacteraceae > RZYX01. The sequence goes on along the minus strand of JAAYPE010000045.1, from coordinate 74,143 downwards.
AAGCAAAGGTCTGTTGCCTTGTTTTTTTAGCATCATTGCAATTTTTGCACTATGTGTTGTTTTACCAGAACCTTGGAGTCCACACATCATAACAACAGTTGGTGGATTTGAGGCACTCGCAAGCCTTGTGCGTGTACCACCCATAAGCTCTGTAAGCTCTTCATTCACTATTTTTATAACCATTTGTGCAGGGGTAAGACTCTCCATAACCTGAGCGCCTATTGCACGCTCTGTAACCTTGTTTGTGAAGTCTTTTGCAACTTTGTAGCTTACATCAGCCTCAAGCAGAGCAAGTCGCACCTCACGCATTGCCTCCTTGACATCAGCTTCTGTTAGCTTACCCTTGCTTTTTAGCCGTTTAAACGCGGCTTCGAGCCTATCAGAAAGACCTTCAAATGCCAAAATAATCATTCCTTAAATTTGATACTTACATTTATGTAAAACACAGATTTTATTCACAAAGGGATTGAGCAATAACCTTTATTTTTACTACTTTTTCGTTAATTTCTCTTGACAGACCATATCGCATATTATACTCATTGATTTCGTTTGCATAATTTAAAATGTCTGTAAGACCTGAGCGAACCTCATCAAATCTTTTTACAAGCCCGAGCCTTGATTCCATCTCAAAAAGCTGACTTTCAGCACGCTTGATTGAATCACGAACACCTTGGCGAGTAATCCCCTCATTCTCTGCTATTTCTGAAAGGGATAAGTCCTCGTTATAATAGTATCCTAAAAAATCCCTTTGCTTGTTGGTCAGCATATCACCATAAAAATCTAACAATATTATTACATCCAGATTTTTTGCCAAAACACCGCCTCCTAACCAATAGCATAAGGTGTAAAGACTTTCTCTTTACACTGGTGTATTATACTAAAAACAAAAGTGCGTGTCAAGTGTTAAAAAACACTTTTTTACGCACTTTTTTTGGTTATTTTTTTATTATTTTCAATCAGTAGTGTAAAGCAATAGCCTTTACACTATATACACTATATTTTTTTACTAATTTCACTTATATTTTTTATTTTTTAAAGACTTTGAGTCGCAAAATTTCTTTTTATCCAAAAAGTTGCTTCCTTTGCCTCAAACTTTAACAGGCAAAACTCATCATCTTCAACCCCGTCTTTAAAGTGATTTGTTAACCAATCTCTCCAGACGGATTTTTTCTCCTCAAGATCTTTTACAATCGCTACTTCTCCAACAAGCGTTACACTATCGCATCTATCGTGAAAACAAACGCTTGCCTTTGGATTTTGATTAAAATGATTTGCCTTTGTCCCACTAGCTCCCGTTGCAAAATATATCACATCTATCCCCTTTGATTTAAGCTTTGAGACAACACAAACCCGTGGATATCCTTGCAAATCCACAGATGCAATTTCCATTTCGTCACATCTTTCTAACAGTTTATGTGCTTCTTTCAAAAAATCCAAAGTTCTAAGTCACCTCACTTGAGCGTTACAATTGATACCCCGTCTTCACCTTCTCCAAAGGTTCCAAGCCTATGCTCTTTGACCTGTGGATGCTTTGATAAAAATTGTCTTACAGCCTTTCTTAAAACGCCAGTTCCCTTACCGTGAATAACAGTAAACTCATTTAACCCTGTGCGAATTTCAGAATCTATAAATCTATCAAGAGTTAGCAACCCTTCATCAACTGTCATTCCTCTTAAATCACAAGTTGTGTTGACTTTTAGGTTTGCTTTGTCTTGTTGCACACGAACTGTTCTAGTTTTTGGCTTTTTGCTTTTTAAAGGTTTATCAACTAGCCTTAGGTTTTTAATTGGTACCCTTGTTTTAATTATTCCCATTTGTACCTCTACCATACCTTTTTTGTCTGCAATTGATAAAACATCTGCCTGTTTGCCTATATCAGCTATCAAAACAACATCGCCAACAACAAGTTCTCTTGGCAAAACATAATTATCATCAAGCTGTGTTCTATCCACTATCGGGTTAATTATGTCGTCAATTTCATTTTCGTGTTGCTTCACTTGAGCTTTAGCAAGCCTTGCAATTTCTGCAATATCCTTTGAGTTTTTTGCTTGTTTTTTTAACTTTTCTATCTCGTCCATAAAGGCAATCGATTCTCTTCTTGCTTTTTCAACGATTTGCATTGCCTGTGAGCGAGCCTTTTCAAGCTCTTTGTCTTTTAATCCATCTATACTGTTTCTAATTCTCTCTGCTTCTTCTTTTGCTTTTTTTGCTTTTTCATTAAGCTCTTGAGCCTGCTTATGCTCTTGCTCCATATCTCGCCTGCTTTGCTCTAGCTTGTCTACAACATCTTCAAATCTACTACTTTCTGTTGATACAAGCTCTTTTGCTCTATCAACTACCTGAGTGTCCATCCCAAGCCTGTGAGATATTGCAAAAGCGTTTGAACGACCGGGAACTCCGATTAAAAGCCTGTAGGTTGGCCTGAGCGTTTCAACATCAAACTCACAGCACGCATTCTCAACCCTATTTGTTTGCAACGCATATGCTTTGAGTTCAGCATAGTGTGTTGTTGATGCGATTTTTGCCCCCTGAATATGAAGTCTTTCGATTATCGCCATTGCAAGTGCAGCACCCTCAATAGGGTCTGTACCCGCTCCTAGCTCATCTATTAATACTAATGTATTTTCGTCTGCTTGCTCCATTATGTTTATTATATTTTTCATATGTGATGAAAATGTAGACAAGGATTGTTCTATGCTCTGCTCGTCACCAATGTCGGCAAAAACCTTTTCAAACACCGAGATTCTGCTATTGTCTGACGCCGGAATCATAAGTCCGCACATAGCCATAAGTGATAACAGTCCTATAGTTTTTATCGACACTGTTTTTCCACCCGTGTTTGGCCCCGTTATCACAAGTGTATCAAAATCTTCTCCGAGCCTTATATCTATCGGCACAACACTTTTTGGGTCTATTAATGGATGCCTTGCAGATTTTATATCTATTATTCCCTTGTCATTTAAAACTGGGATTGACGCTTTCATAGCGTAGCCTAGCTGTGCTTTTGCAAAGATAAGGTTAAGCTCTACGGCACACTCATAGCTACTTTTAATTGTATCTGCAAAAGAGCCTGCCTCTACTGATATCTCACAAAGAATTCGTTCAATCTCGTCACGCTCTTTGCTTATTAAAACCTTTATTTCGTTATTTGCTTCAACAACCGACATAGGTTCAATAAAAACTGTTGAGCCACTTGAAGAAGTATCGTGTACGAGTCCTGGCACTTGGGCACGATGCTCGTATTTTACAGGAACAACAAAACGACCATTTCGCATTGTTATTATAGACTCTTGCAATGCTTTTTGATAGTGTGATGAATGAATAACTTTGTCTAACTGTTCTCTTACTCTTGATTCTTGCAAACGCTTTTTTCTTCTTATGTCAAAAAGCTCGGCTGACGCATTGTCTGCTATTTCGTCCTCAGACAATATTGATGTAAAGATTTTGTCCTCTAAGTACTTGTTGGGATAAAGTGAACTAAAGAAAATGTCAAGGCTTGTTTTTACCTCAAAGCACCTTGAATGCCACTCTTGCAATGCCCGTATAGTACGCAAAGTTGAGCCGATGTTTAACAGCTCACGAGTGCTAAGCGTTGCACCACTGTCTGCAAGTTGCAGAGAGTTGTTTATATTTTTAAGTCCGCCAAAAGACGGCCCACCGAAGCGAGCTAAAAGGTCAAACGCATCACTTGTTTGGTTTATTAAAACTTGTGCAAGAGATAAGTTCGACTGCGGACAAAGCTCTAAAGCAAGCTGTTTTGCGTCATCGCAGGATGTGTGATTTGCAAGCATTGCAAGAACCTTGTCAAGCTCTATTGATTTATAATGTTTATTGTTTTGTGTTGTCATATTTTTTCTCCGTAAACGCTATAATAAAAATCAAGGGTTTTATAACTGCGTTGTGTTTGCGTTATCAAATACTTTTCACAAATATCTGACAGCTCTTTTCCCCCTGATTTTGACAAACTAAAGTCAAAGATTTTTTCAGGCTCTGAATATATTATGTATCGCATTGCAGAAACAACACCCTTTGAGAGCCTTTGAGAGTTTTCATTTCCCCTACATTCAAAGCAACTTAACAAACCACTTTGAACATCAAAATACATCATATCACTTTCAAACTCCCCACACTCACAGCAGGCTAAAAGGTCGGGCATATAACCTGCGTTTGACAAAATACGAAGCTCGAAAGCTGATTTTATTATAAGTGGATTTCTTTTTTCATTGCATAGCAAGTGTAGTGAATTTAAAAGTAAGCGTAAAAAATCTTGCGCCTCATCATCTTGCGGTGACAATTCACCCGCAACCTGCGCAAAATAAAGTGCAAGGGATAATTTTTCTATATCATTTCTCAAGTCAAAAAACACTTCAATAGGCTCTGCACTGTCAACTATGTAGCTTTCTTTCTTTTTATAAAAAGTAAAATTTGAATAGCATAAAAGCTGAGTAGAGCTAAGATTTTTACTTTTTATATTCTTAGCTCCTCTTACAAAAGCACGAATCAGCCCATTGTTTCTTGTAAGAATTGTTATAAGCCTGTCTGATTCACCTGTATTCTGTTCTTTGATTACAAGACCGTCCGTCTTTATGTGCATTTTTTATTTCTCCCTGATTTTTTACCACTTCTTGGGACAGGCTATTTTTATAGTTTATATAATCATACACTGACCCACTTTTTGCAAATATGTTCCACCTAGAATTCATATCATTCATAAAGCATACCTCCAATGAATCATTAATACTAATTTTCCATAGGAGTGCGTAAATATTAGAGGTAAATTTTTAATCTAAACCAAAATTATGGATTAGCCCACCACGGTTTCTCCAATCTTCTTTAACCTTTACCCAACATTGAAGATTTATAGGGCAGTCAAAAAACTTCTCCATATCTTGCCTTGCATAGGTAGAGATTTTTTTTAACATTGCACCTTTTTTTCCTATAATTATACCTTTGTGACTTTCTTTTTCACAATAAATTATGGCTTCCACATCTAATATATTACTATCTTCACGGCCACGCATTTTTTCGATGCTTACTGCTGTTCCGTGTGGAATTTCTTTATCTAGCAGTCTTAGCATTTTTTCTCTAAGTATTTCAGACGCTATTACTCTTTCTGGCTGGTCTGTCAAAGTATCCTCAGGAAAAAAGTGGACAGATGGTTGTGCCAGTTTTTTTATCTCGTGCTTTAAGCTTTCCATTCCCTCTCCTTTTGTCGCAGAAACAGGAATAATCGACTCAAAGTCATAAAGCTGTGAAAACTGAGCAATTCGAAGTGCTAAATCTTCTTTTCTTTCCATTTTATCTATCTTGTTAATAGCTAAGATAACGGGCATTTTTTGCTTTTTAAATTTCTCTATCAATTCTTTTTCGGTCTCTCTTAGCTCTCCTTGTGGCTCAACAACCAAAAGGCAAGCGTCAACACCCGAGATACTTTCGCTTACTGCTTTTACCATTTTTTCGCCAAGCTTCGTGCGTGGACGATGAAATCCTGGTGTGTCTGTAAACACTAGCTGAGTTTCGTCCTGTGTTAAGACGCCCATTATTTTTGTTCTAGTTGTTTGAGGCTTGTCCGATACTATTGCAATTTTTTGCCCTAATATGTTATTGAGTATTGATGATTTTCCAACATTAGGACAACCCACTATCGCTATAAATGCTGTATAAGTTTGTGCCATATTTCCTCCTAAAATATGCAAACGGCTTGAGCTAAGCAAGCCGTTTAGCTGTTTTTATTAAATTCCGTCCATATAATAACTGCCATCTCGTTTTAGTCCAATCTTTGTCAAGACTTGTTCTTCTCTCTCACGCATACGAAGAAGCTCTATGCCACCCTGTTCGTGGTCATATCCTAGCAAATGTAACATTGAATGAACTGCAAGATATCCTATCTCACGCTGAATGCTGTGCCCATATTTTTCTGCCTGCTCTAACGCTTTTGGCATTGAAATTACTATGTCACCTAGCATTTGGTCACCCGTATCACGATTTATATCATATGTACCGTCTACTCCCAGCGGAAAAGATAGCACATCTGTTTCGCGGTCAACATTGCGATATTTTTTGTTAAGATTTCTTATTTCTTCATTATCAACCAGTCTTACACTAACTTCTGCGTTGCCCTCAAAATTCTCAATTGTTAGCACCGCTGTACAGCAACGGCGAATAAGCATACGCACACCCTTTGGAATTTTTACTTCTTTTTGGTCATTTGTAATTATTACCTTAATCTTTTCGGCCACCAATTTTCATCCTTTCTATTTTTGCCCTTTGCCCATACAAGTTTGTTTTGCCCGTTCTCCTTTCCACCCAATTAATGTTATTTGTTATTTTTTCTCTCTTCGCTTTTTTCATAAGCTTTTACGATATCTTGAACTAACCTGTGTCTTACAACATCACGCTCGCTAAAATAAACTGTTTGAATGTCGTCCACTTTTTTGAGTATTTTTATTACATCTTTAAGCCCCGACCTTTTACCCGTTGGTAAATCAATTTGCGTTACATCACCCGTCACAACTATTTTTGAATTAAAGCCAAGACGAGTTAGAAACATTTTCATTTGCTCTGGTGTTGTATTTTGTGCTTCATCAAGAATTATAAAACTGTCATCAAGGGTTCTGCCACGCATATAAGCCAGCGGCGCTACCTCAATTGTGCCACGCTCAAAATGCTTTTGAAAACTGTCAGGACCTAGCATATCAAAAAGTGCATCATAAAGCGGACGCAAATAAGGGTCTACCTTTTGTTGCAAATCCCCTGGCAAAAAGCCCAAGCTTTCACCTGCTTCTACAGCAGGCCTTGTAAGAATTATTTTGCTCACTTCGTTTGCTTTAAAAGCCTTTACTGCCATTGCAACCGCAAGATATGTTTTGCCTGTGCCTGCAGGACCTACTCCAAAAACGATTGTATTATTTGTAATAGCTTCAAGGTATTTTTCTTGCCCTAGTGTTTTTGCCTTTACTGGTTTGCCCCTAGATGTAATGCAAACGCAATTCGCCATCATTGCGCAGAGCTTGTCGCTTTGCCCATCACCCACAAGTGTCATAACATACCTTACATTTTGCTCGTCTAGCGTTTGCCCCTTTTTCATAAGCAAAAGAAGACCGTCAATAGCTTTTAAAGCTTTTTGCACATTCCCTTCTTCCCCTAAAAGTTTAAGTTCTGACCCACGGCTAACAACCTTAACATCATATCCGCTTTCGATAAGCTTTATATTTTCATCAAAGCTACCAAACAGACCAACAAACTGCTCAAAGTTCTCTATTTCAATTGTTTTTTCTGCCATTAAATTACTCCTTGCCGACAATATGCTAAGGTCAGTTTAACCATATTTATAAATAATATTTAACGAATATAAGGTATTATAACATTTTTGAATATTATAACGCATAAGCGAAGAAAAAATAACTGGCATTATGCACAAAAATTATATATCGCCTTCTTGTATTTGGTTATTTTTGCTAATTTTCGACAAAAATTTCCTGTTTTTGACTTATACTTTCTTTGCATACATAAACCCCTTTTATATTGCATTTGTCTTCATTTTTTTCAATTCTTATTTTTTCATCTAATATTTCTATACTGCCTAGCTTTTCCTTTTGTTGCTTTGTAAAATCGCTAAAGGCAATTAGTTCGCACACATCATCTTGCAAGTTTATATCATACTCATCATAGATTTTATACCCCTCTTTTGCAAAACCTATCGGTAATATACTATCGGCTAAAACTAGCCTATGCTCGTGTTTGTAATAGACTGCGTTTTCGTTATTATTAGACAACCAAAACAACGGGAAATCTAAGCCAAAAAAAATTAGCCTATACCTTTTCTTTTCTCTTATTGGCACTTTTCTTCTTATTGTTTTTGATTGCTCTTGAGTCAGCACTCTGTCCGTTTTTGCAATAACAAGTCCATTAGCACGCCTAAGTTCTGAGCTACCATCTAAGTTTTCTATAACACCACTTATAATTAAATCTCCCTTAGCCACCGCACTGCCAAGCTCTTGATTTACTTGCCCCTCATAAACCTCAAGTTTTACTATTTGCCCACCATAACTTGCCACTATGTTACAGGGATTTTGCTTTTCGACCTTTGGCTTTTTTATTTGCTCTCTTACCTCTATTGTTGCCGCACTACCTCTAATGTTTAAAGCAAGCCACGACAAATCTCCAAGCTCGGACTTTGCAAGTTCTTGAACATCTTCAACATTTATTTTTGAAATTCTAGCTCCTGAATACACACCCAAATCTTTAAAAACTTCTAGGACTTGTTTATCTGTTACTTTTTCATTGCCCACAACATTTATTGTCCATATTCTGGTAGACAGCAAACTTATTATCATCAAAAAAAACACAAGACCCACCAAAAAACCCGCTCTGCCCCGATGTTTATTCATAAAAAAGGGTAGCCCGTGTTTTTCATATATTCTAACCTTCATAGAGGATCGCTTTGCACTTTCTCTTATTTTTTTATACCCTTTTATGCTTGTATTTGCATATATTTTTCCGTCTATATTTTTAATATCCCACAAAATCACCCGATTTTGAGAGCATAAATTTATAAAACGCTCCGAAAAGCCACCACTGGCGGTAAAAGTTATGTACCCCATAAAAAATCTTATAAGCTTTATAAAAAACAAGTTCACACGCCCCAAACAAAAATAGTTTATTTAAAATTCATGAAAAATCAATGGTTAAAATATTTCCTACTATAATTACTTGCTCGTTAAAATATGTTTTAATAACTAAATCTGTGCCAGAAAATCTAACCTCGTTTTTGCCTATGTTTAGGTGAATTATATCATCACCATACTCTAGCACACCTTTGCATCCTTCTATTATTGCCTCGCTATTTCCAGACAGCTCTATGTACGCAGTGCTTCTGCTAATCGTTTGTGGTATTTGCAAGTTTTCGCTCAACACTTTTGACTTGCTCTTTGATTTTTCCTCTTTATTTCTATACATATCCCCACCTCTTTCAATGATATTTATGAAAATTCAATCAGAATAATAACTAAGTTCAAAACATAATCATTGTAAAAAAGGAGTTGAATATATTGCATCATAGATTACAAAAAAACACTTTAGAAAAAATAATTAACTTTCAAATATTTTTAATAATCATACTCGTTGGGTTTTGTCTACTTCGATTTCCTAGTGCTGTTTCAAGCGGAATTACAAAAGGGCTTTACCTTTGCTCCGATGTTATTATCCCATCGCTATTTCCCTTTATGGTTCTTTCGTCCTTTCTTGTAAAATCCGGATTTTGCGAAAAGTTTGGATTTATTTTTGAGCCATTTACAAGGACACTTTTTAAACTGCCCGGTTGTACAGCCGGCGCTATTTTTATGAGCCTTATTGGAGGTTTTCCCGTTGGGGCAAAAATGACATACGACCTGTTTGAAAACCATCAAATCACAATGAATCAAGCAAGAAAAATGATGCTGTTTTGCATTAATGCCGGCCCTGCTTTTGTTATAAATGCAGTGGGATTTTCAATGCTTGGAAGTTCAAAGGTGGGTATAATTTTATTTGCCTCTTTATGCTTTACATCTATTCTTATAGGTATAGTAATTTCGATTACAGAAACTTATGAGGATTTATCCCCCCTGTTTAGTTCCTGCGATAACTGCACACCTAAAAAAGAAAAGCTTACATATGCACTTACAAACTCTGTATCTGACGCAGCACAATCAATTTTTTCTGTTTGCGTTTGGGTAATATTTTTTTCGTTTATCGGTGCTCTGGTTTCACTTGCCCCTTTAAGCGAAAACACCATAATTTCACTTAACTGCATTTTTGAAGTTACATCAGGTTGCAATATGGCGGTAAACACTTTTAGTATACCTATGATTGCTTTTATTCTAGGGTGGGCGGGACTTTGCGTTCATTGCCAAGTTTTGCAATATCTAAACGGCGTTGGTGTGAATATGGTTTATTTTTTTATCGCAAGAATTGCAAACGCAACCGTAGCATCTGTTATATGTGCAAGGCTACTTGAAGTTTTTCCTTGCGATGTTCAAACATTCTCGTCAAATTCACTTGCATTTGATGCTGCTTTTTCTGTATCTGCTCCTGCTGCTGCTGTTTTATTAATTATGAGTGCCTTGCTAATTTTAGACCTTGATACAAAACAAGAAATGTGCTAAAATCTGTGTATTAAAAACAGCGAAGAGCTTTTTAGCTGTAATTTTTGACAGGAGTGTTTTTTTAATGGCCATACTAAAACCGTTTAAAGCAGTTAGACCTACCTCACAATATGCAAAGGATGTTGCCGCACTTCCATACGATGTTATGACTAGTGACGAAGCAAGAGAAATGGTAAAAGACAATCCGTACTCTTTTTTGCACATTGATAAAGCTGAAATAGACCTTGACAAAAGCGTTTCAATATATGATGAAAAAGTATATCTAAAGGCTAGAGAAAATCTTGACAAACTCTCAAGCGACGGTATATTTATGCAAGATGACAAAGACTGCATTTATATTTATAGGCAAACTATGAACGGCAGAAATCAAACCGGACTTGTTGGCTGCGCATCTATTGATGAATATATAAACGATACAATCAAAAAACACGAATTTACAAGAGCTGATAAAGAGCAAGATAGAATAAACCATGTGGATTATTGCAACGCAAACACAGGCCCTATTTTTTTAACCTATAAAGACAGTGAAAAAATCAACACTATTGTTAGCAACTGGCAAAGCGAAAATAAGCCAATTTATGACTTTGTTTCAACCGATGGCATTGCTCACACTGTTTGGATTATTGATGATAGCAGTGTAACAGGCGCACTTCAAAGCTCTTTTGAAAAGGTAGATTCACTTTATATTGCTGATGGGCATCACCGTGCAGCTTCTGCTGTTAAAGTTGGGTTAAAACGCAGACAAGAAAACCCTGATTATACAGGCAAAGAGGAATTTAACTTTTTTCTATCCGTTGCTTTTCCTGCAAGCGAGCTTGCAATAATAGATTATAACAGAGTTATTAAAGATTTAAACGGTATGACAAATCAGGAATTTTTAAGCAAAATTGAGAATAATTTTATTGTTACAAAGCTTGACGGTAGCAATGCATATCACCCTGAAAAAACACATACTTTTGGAATGTATCTAGATAATTCTTGGTACAAGCTTGAGGCAAAACCAAATTCTTTTGACAAAAGTAGTCCTGTCGACTCTCTTGATGTTTCAATTCTTCAAAACAACTTAATTCACCCAATTTTAAATATTGACGACCCACGCACATCGCAAAGAATTGACTTCGTGGGTGGAATTCGTGGCCTAAAGGAGCTGGAGCGCCGTGTTAAAGATGATATGGTAGTTGCATTCTCTATGTACCCCACAACCATTGAAGAGCTTATGGCGATAGCCGACTCTGGCAATGTAATGCCACCAAAATCAACATGGTTTGAGCCAAAACTTTTAAGCGGGCTGTTCGTGCACAAACTGTAATCTTCTGTAACTGTTTTGAAACGATTTTTTTATAATAATATGTTATCATTAGGATAAATATTAGATAACTAGTTATTTTCCAGCCGAATTAAAGGAAGGTAAAAAATTATGCACAAACTAAACCTTGCAGTTATAGCTATTGCCGTTGTTGTTTTATTTACGGGCTGCAACTTAAAAGAAAGTCCTGATAAGGCAGATGTCAAAACTACTCACACTGGTGATTTTGACCCTGAGTCTGCAAAGCAAGTTTCAGACACATTAATAAAAGAGTTAAGTCTTGGCAATATGCTTGATTTAGACGCTCAAGATGTTTCTATCCATTATGGAATCGACCCTAAAATTCTTGATGATTTTTCTGCACACGCCTCTGCTACCGAAGGGTGCGCCGATGAAATTGCGGTATTTAAAATATCAAGCAGAAAAAATCGCCAAGTTGTGATTGACGCTCTGATGGAAAAAGTAAAACTTAAATCAGAGAGCTACAAAGAGCTGAATGTAAAAGAGTTTGAAAAATTCAGCTCAAATTCTGTTTCACTTCACGGTGATTACATTGTAGTTGCTATTTGCGCATCACCTGCAAGCGCATTTCAAATTCTTGATGTTTTTTATAAAGACTCTTAAAATCTAAAAACATAAAATTAAAGTGCCTACCAATAATTTGGTAAGCACTTTTTTAATGCCCGTACCTGTATCTTTACACAGTTTAAATTGCCCTTGAGGTACTATGCATTTTGTGGGTAACTTTTATTTATCTTTGACCATAGACATTTTTTACAAAATCTTGCATTGCTGCAATGTTTTCATCAGAGATTTTATACGGAGTTTTTCCAATCGCTCTAATCATCTGATAAATTTCTGCTGTAACTTCAAGAACCTTTGAAACTTTAAAAGCACTATCCATATCCTCACCAACACAAACAGCCCCGTGAGATTTTAAAAGACAAGCGTTTGACTGTGTTCCAAGCGCCTCAACACAGTTTTGAGCAAGCTCTGGGCTGCCTGGCAGTGCGTATTCTGCCGTTTTCACTGTTCCTCCAAGTGTCTGTGCTGCCTCATCTATAACAAGCGGGATATCCTCTCCACAACACGAGAATACCATTGAGTACATAGGGTGTGTATGTACAACTGCATTAACCTCTGGTCGAGCTTTATAAATAGCAAGATGAAGACCCGTTTCAATTGTAGGCTTTTTTGTTCCTTCAACAATATTTCCGTCCAAATCGCAAACTACAATATCATCCTGCGTAACAATTGTGTAATCCATTCCACTTGGAGTTAAATAAACCAAGTTTGTTTCTTTATCACGAAAGCTTATATTGCCCCATGTTTCTACAGTGTAACCAGAGTTTAGCATACGCAAACCTGACTCAACAATAAGTTTTTTATAATTCATAATGATATCACTCTTTCTCCGACATTATATATGCCCGTGCCGGACTAGTCAATAAAAATCCGTTTCTTTAGATAAGATATGGCAGAAATATATTTAACTGCCATATCTTAATTTTTTACTAATAATTAACCTGCGTATTTTGAAAGATACTCTTTATGCTCTTTAGCATTATCTTTCGTTATAAGCTTTGCGCCTGTGTCTATATTTTTCTCTGCTTTTTCACCCTTAACAAGCTTTACAGCATTTTCAACACCGAGTTTACCCATTTCTGCTGGGAACTGTGCACAAGTTGCGAACATCTCACCGTTTTCAACCAAATTAAGTGCTTCTGTAACTCCGTCAAATCCAATAACTTTAACTTGCTTTTCTTTCTTCGCTTCTTTAACAGCACGAAGAGCACCAATAGCCATACCATCGTTTCCACAATAGACAAGCTCTATGTCAGGGTTTGCTGTTAAAATGTTTTGAGTTGCTGCGTATCCTTGGTCAACTTCCCAGTTTGCTGATTGCTCTGCAACGATTTTTATAGAATCTCCTGCGCCTTTAATAAAGCCGTTCTTTCTATCTGCTGCGTTTTGTTGTCCTGCAATACCTGTAAGGACAGCTGTTTTTGTTCCCTTTGCAAAGTTCTTTGCAACATATTCACCAATTGCTTTTGCACCCTCATAGTTATTTGTGCCATAAAAAGGTACTTCAACTCCAGCCTCTTTAAGAACAGAGTCCTCAAGCTTGGTATCAATATTTATAACTGGAACATTTGCCTCTTTACATTTTTTTAGAGCTGCTGCTAGTCCCTCTGAAGAGCTTGGAACTATACAAATTGCATCAACACCTGAAGTAATCATATTCTCAACGATTGTCAACTGATCAGCTGCACTGGCGTGCTGATCGCCTGCTTGAACTTTAAGCTCAATTCCGAGTTCTTCTGCTTTTTCTTTTGCACCATTAACCATTGTGATGAAAAACTCGTTGTTAAGTGTCATCGGTATAAAGCCAACAACAATCTTTGAGTCGTCACCTTTTGATGGGTTTTTAGCGTTGTCATCTTTGTCTTTGTTCTTTGAACAACCAGCCAAGACGCCACCAAAAATAAGAGTAAGTGACATTAGTACAGCTACTAGTTTTTTCATTTTTACATTACCTCCAAAAATCTATTTATGTTAATACTTTCCGTATATAACATCTAAATTATTCAGCCTTTCTTTCCTTAGCCTTATCGAGATAAACTGCAACTATGATTACAAGACCTGTTATAATTGTCTGATAGTACACAGCAACATTGAGTATCTGAAGGCCACATTTTAGCATTCCGAGGATTAATGCACCCACAAGTGTGTTTCCTATTTTTCCCTTACCGCCTGACATTGCAATACCACCAATAACTGTTGCGGCAATAGCGTCAAGTTCATAGCTAGAGCCTGCATTTGGGTCTGCATATGAAAGACGAGAGAGAAGAATTATGCCTCCTATGACGGAAAAAATACCAGCTATAACATAAGTTAGTGTTTCAATTTTTTGGACTTTAATACCTGAAAGTTTTGCAGCATTTGGATTTCCACCAATTGCATATATTCTGCGACCAAACTTTGTCTTTTTAAGTGTAAACATAACCAAAGCATATAGGGCAAAAACATATAAAATAACAACTGGAATTCCTAAAATCTCTGTTTGTGTTATTTTTGCAAGCGACTCTGGAAAACCTGCAATTGGCCTTCCATCTGTTAAAACCTTTGTAAGACCTCTTACAATCTGCATTGTGCCAAGAGTCACAATAAATGCTGGCACTTTTCCATAGCTTACAAGGGCGCCATTTATAGCTCCAACTAAAGCACCAACAGCTAAGCATATTAGCAGTGTAGCAAAAAGTGGTACGCCAGCCTTAACCAGCACGCCTGCAAATATTCCAACGAAACCAACAACTGAGCCTACTGAAAGGTCAATTCCGCCAGTGATAATAACAAGCGATGCACCAATACCTATAACCGCAATAACCGCAGACTGTGAGATAATGTTTTGAATATTGCTTGTTGTTAAAAAGTCTTTACCATTTATTGAGCAAATGACTGTAAAAATAATCAAAATCAATACAGCACCAATATATAATGTGAGAGATTTGACATCAAATTTTTTTAGTTTTTCTTTAATGCTATTCACCTTGTTCGCCTCCTGTAAGAGCATAATGTAGAATTTTTTCTTGTGTTAAATCATCTGTGTTTTGAAGATTTGCTGTTACTCTGCCATCTTTTAAAACAACAATTCTATTACACATTTTTTGGATTTCGACCAAATCTGAAGAAATCATCAAAATAGAAGCACCATTTTTCACAAGGTCAAGCATAATGTTATAAATCTCATCTCTTGCTCCAACATCTATTCCTCTTGTTGGCTCATCAAAAATATAAACAGATGCGTCAGAATGTAACCATTTTGCAATAACAACTTTTTGCTGATTTCCACCAGAAAGATTTTTCATCTCTGCTAAATGTGATGAAGTTTTAATTTTTAGCTTTGATATATAGTCTTTAGAAACTTCTACCATCTTGTTTATATCAAGCACGGGGTTTCCAAATTTTTCAAGATTGGGTAGTGCTATGTTGTCTGTTAAGGTATGTATAAGAATGAGTCCTTCATCTTTGCGGTCCTCACTCAAATAAACAATCCCCTTGTCAATTGACTCCTTAACATCCTTACCCTTTAGTTTTTCTCCATTTAAATAAACTTCACCATTTGTTTTTTTATAAGCTCCAACAATACATTTTGCAAGCTCTGTTCTGCCCGCTCCAACAAGCCCAGAAAGTCCTAAAATTTCTCCCTTTTTAAGTTCTATGCTAACATCTTTAAGAATGTCTTTATAATCTACATTCTTAACTTCCAAAACCTTAGTGCTATCATCAATGTAATTGTTTTCTACTCTCTCAAAGCTTACATTTCGTCCAACCATAAGCTTTGTAAGCTCATCAACATCAGTTTTATCAAGGTCTACAGTCGTTACATACTCGCCATCTCTTAAAACTGTGCAACGGTCTCCAATTTCAAAAAGCTCGCTCATTCTGTGTGAGATATAGATAATTCCGATTCCCTTCTTTTTAAGATTTCTGATAATCTCAAAAAGCTTTTCTGTTTCTTTGTCTGTGATAGCTGCTGTAGGCTCGTCCAGAACAAGAAGTTTTACATCACATGAAATCGCTTTTGCAATCTCTACCATTTGTTTTTGAGCAACGCTAAGCTCGCTAACAAGGGTGCAAGGGTCAACATCAAGTCCTATCAAGTCTAAATATTTTTTAGCAAACTCTATTGATTTTGCTGTGTTTATGATTCCTTTGTTTGCAATTTCTTTGCCCATTAAAATATTTTCATAAATAGAAACATAAGGATTCAAGTTAAACTCCTGATAAATAACGCTTATGCCTTTACCTATAATTTCTTTTGGGCAATCACAACATAGCTCTTCGCCGTCTAAAACAATGCAACCTTCTTCTTTTCTATATGCGCCTGATAGCACCTTAATCAAAGTAGATTTTCCGGCTCCATTTTCACCTAGAAGAACATGAACTTCGCCAGGCATAACCTGAAGTTCAACATCTTTTAAAATCTGTACACCAAAAAAACTTTTACAGATTCCACTCATTTCAAGTATGCATTTTTCCACTTGTTTGCACCTCACTTTTTTATGGCATTTGCCTGTAGCGCTCCACAACCTCTAAGCCTTCTTGTTTGAATGAATACTCTTTGTTTGTTGAAGAATTCGCTATTACTTCTCTTATTTTTTTAAGATTCATAGTATCATCAAAAGCACAAATTTGAGTTGCAATGTTTCCAAGTGCTGTGCTTTCTTTACTACAGGCGACAACCTTTTTCCCTGTTCTTTTGGCAGTAAGCTCATTTACTACAACATTTTTTGAGCCTCCACCGACTATATAAATTCTTTCAAGCTTTTTATCTATTACTCTTTCAATATCCTCAATAGTTATTGCATAACAGCAAGCCATTGACTCTTGAACTGCTTTTATTATTGTGCCCCAGTTAAGTTCTCCACTGGCTTGATTTGTTTCTTTGAGATACTCCTAAATTTCCTTGCTCATACTTATTGGGTTAAAAAACCTAGTGTTATTGATATTAAAAAGAGGAATCTGTCCAATGTGGTCATTTGCAAGCAAATCAAACTCGTCCCAAGAGATTTTGCTCATTGTTTCGTGTTCGTACTCTTTTTTTAGATTTTGAAAAATAAACATTCCAATGCTATTTTTAAGCAATGTTATTTTGTCAAACGCACCAACCTCATTTGTAAGAGAAGCATTTAAAACATCATCATTTATAATTGGTTCATCAAGCTCTGTTCCGATAAGAGACCAAGTGCCTGAGCTTATAAATATAAAATCCTCTTCGCTTGTTGGAATTGCTGTTATCGCTGACGCAGTGTCGTGCGATGGCACACAAATTACTGGAATGTCATAATCAACTCCGATTTCCTCCAAAATACTTTTTCTAACATTTCCTATGGTTTTCCCGTGAGTTCCTATCTCGCAAAAAAGCTCCTTTGGAATTTCCATAAGCTCGCAAGCCTGCTCACTAATTTCTCTAGTTTTTGAGCTCATAAGCTGTGTTGTGCTAAGCTCGCTAGGTTCGTTCATCATTACACCTGTCATAAAATAATTCAATATGTCAGGCACCATCAAAATTTTGTCCGCAACTGAGAACATTTGTGGAAACTCATCTTTCATTGCTCTTAGCAAATAAACAGAATTTATTTTGTCACAAAGAATGCCCGTCTTTTCAAACATAGCCTTTTTTTGCTCATCCGTCAAGGCTTTTAATGCTTTTTCGCCAAAATTATTTCTGTAAGACAGCGAATTCGACAACATATTGCCTAATTCGTCAAATAACGCAAAGTCAACACCCCAAGTACAAATACCTATCGAATCTATCTTTTCTACTTGTCTTGCAATCTTCTTTAAACAAACCTTAAAGCCCTGAAAAATTCTAAGCAAGTCCCAATAGTAGTAGTCTCCCACCCTTATCATATAGTTTGGTATTTGCTCTATTACCTGTGTTTTTATTGTATTACCATCATATTCACCCAAAAGTATGCGAAAAGAAGAGTTTCCACAATCCAGCCCTACCATATATTTTGTACTAGACATTTAAACCTCCCGCCTCTCAAAACATTTTAATATTTTGCTAAATTAAATTCGGATAGTTATATTATATTTTTTCTGATATTCTTTTAAAAATTCAATATCTTTCATTTTTAGAGATTCCATATCGTCCATTTCATACTTTCTTCCAAGCCCTTGATATTTTGGTAACCCGAGTCGATGATAAGGTAAAAACCAAACCTCTTTTATGTTTTTAAGACGGCTAACATACTCTAAAAATCCTTCAATATCCTCTTTTTTGTCGTTACAACCAGGGATATAAGGGTATCTAACAGACAAATTACCCTTAAAATTATCATTAAGCCAGCACAAATTATACAAAATCTTTTCATTACCTGCACCGGTAAACTCTTTATGTTTTTGACTATCTATGTGCTTGAAATCATAAAAAATCATATCGACATAGGGCGCACAAAGTTTTATATTTTCTAGCGGAATATGTCCACAAGTTTCTATAAGAACTGAGATGCCTCTATCTTTCATAAGCTTTGAAAACTCCTCAATAAACTCAGCATAAAACAGTGGTTCTCCCCCACTAAATGTTACACCGCCGTTTGAGGTTTTAAAGTATTCTTCGTCTTTTAAAACCTCTTCTACAAGCTCATCAACGGTGTATTCTTTGCCCATCAGAGTTCTAGCATTTTGATAGCAATTATCTATGCACTTCATACACTGGTTGCACTTTTTATTGTCGGTGATAAATCCAAAGCCCTCAATATATTCTACTGCGTTTAATTCACAGCTTTCGATGCATTTTCCGCATCCAATACAAGCGTTACCATTAAACATTATTTCTTTTTCAAACAATTGGGACTCTGGATTGGCACACCATTTACACCTTAAAGCACAGCCTTTAAGAAAAACAAGAGTTCTAATTCCCGGACCATCCTCGGTTGCAAAACGCTCAATGTTAAAAACATTTGCAGTTTTCATTTTATCAACCTAATTTCTTTTTTATTATAAATCAACCTCTGCTCTTCTTATTACATCCATTTGACAATCAGGAGCAAGGGAAGTAAATAAGGCACTGTATCCAGATACTCTAACCATCAAATCCTTATAGTTTTCTGGGTTTTCCATTGCGTCCTTATAAACTGAATTGTCAACAACATTAAACTGAATTTGTTGTGCGTATTTTCCAAAAAGAACCTTAATCATATCAATAATACGACGGCGATGTTCATCAGTTGAAATTGCACTTTGAGCAAGCCTCATATTAAATATTGCACCCTTTTGGAACCAAATGCTTGGAAGCTTTCCAACAGAATTGCAAGCGGCGGTTGCACCATTTTTCTCCGAGCCATTTGCAGGTGATATTCCGTTGTTTACAGCATCGCCTTTCTTTCTGCCATCTGGTGTTGCACCAATTGCACGGCCAAAAGCAACATTTCCTGAAACTGGACTTTGGCTGTATGAATAACAGCAAGGAATTGGACCTTTACCATATTTTGAGCTCCTGTATTCGTGACGATAACGGCGACCAATAAAGTCCTCAAGCTCTACAATCCATTTATCTGCCTTGTCATCATCATTGCCAAATTTTGGTGCTTTATTAAGCATAATTGCTCGTATTTCTGAACCTTTTGGATTTGTTGTTTCGTCTTCATAATTTGTTCTGCAAGCGTGAAGAACTTGTTCAAGTGTTAGCATTTTTTTATTAAATACTATATCATCAAGAGCTGCTAGAGCGTCACCCGCACTAATTGTTCCTGCTGTTGGTCCGCCGTCTGCAGAATATAGTGAGCCACCCTCTACAAGGTCAAGACATCTGCCAATACAATCCTCGACAAGAGAAGAGCGAAACGCATTAATATCATAAATGCAATGAATATAATCGTTTATATGCTCTGTTACAACTTGCATATCCATAAAGAATTTTAGCATCTCTTTGTACTCTTCAAAAATTTCCTCTGTACTTGTGCAGTCCTCAATTTTCTTGTTTGTAGGCTTAAAAAGGACGCCCGTATTTGTATCATATCCATTGTTTAAGGTAACATCGAGCACTTTTTGAACGCTAAGCCAAGGACCTTTTGCTGCAAAATCCCATTTGCCTGGAATAGATGCCTCAATGCATCCGTCTGGCGCCCAGTCTACAAGATCGTGCTCTGCAACTCCCATATCTCTTAGAGTTCTTATAAATGCATTATCATTGTAAAATGCAGGCATTCCACCTTGATGTCTTATTGTTGCCTCAAGAGCAGACAGCATAAATTCATCACTTGTTCCGTCAAACCATTTAATAGAAACTGATGGTGTTACAAGCTTTAATGCTGCACAAGCCTCAACGCAAAGATGTGAAATTTCATTGGTTGCGTCTTTTCCTTCTTGTGTTTGACCACCAACTGCAAGGTTTATAAACATCTGATACCCTAAGAAAAACTCTGAATCAGGCCACGAACGAAGCTTATTTAGCTCATTGCATTTTATATAAAAACATTCGATAATTTCTAATGCTTCCTCTTTTGTTATTTTTCCCTCTTCAAGGTCTTTTTTATAAAAAGGATATACATATTGGTCAAATCTTCCAAGCGAAATTGCGTGACCATTTGATTCTAAGTGAACTGCAAGCAATATTATATATATAGATTGCACTGCCTCGTGAAAACTTCTTGCAGGATTTAGGGGTACATTTTCACAAATATCAGCAAGCTTCAAAAGCTCTTCCTTACGCTCTTGTGACTTGCAAATTTCAGCTTCTTTTCTACATTCTTTTGCTATTCTGTTAGAAAAATTAACAACAGCTAAATTGCCTTTTAGCGCACCATCTAAGAAAAACTTTTTCTTAACATTTCCTGGTTCTCTAAGGTCAAGCTCTGCCATTCTTTTTTCAATTCTTTCAATAACATCACGAAGTCCTTTGTTGACTACCAAATTATAATCAACGATTTCGTTTCCAAGCCCTGCGCCACAAACCCAAGTTTCGTCAATAATTCCTGCGTCCCAAGCTTGATTTATATTTTCTGGCAAAGTTTTTCTAATAGCATCATAGGTTGTTTTGTCCTGCCAATAATCAATACACTCTATGAGGTCTTGCTTTACATCTTCATCAATATAAAACTTGTCACCAGGACGCTCATCAAGCTTGTATGGATTGCCTTCCAACTCTTCTAGTATCCATTTGTTTGAATACTCTGGATAAATTGGAGATGCCTTTGGCCACTTAGCTTGGTTACCAACAATCAGCTCATCATCTTTTACCCAAACAGTCATTTGGTCTAGAACATTATAAAAAGCATTTGCTCTTTTTATCGCAATAGGTAGACCCTCATCATCTTTCATAGATTGGGTAAAAATCTTACATCTTTCTGAGCAGACTTTAGGTTCTTGCGCAAATAATCTTTCTCTAAGTCTTTCAATTCTACTACTCATTTTTATACCTCCTATATTTTTACGCCCGTAATGTAACTTGTTACCTTAATTTCATTATAAATCAAGATCAGCATATGTCAATGGCTTTATATGAATTTCGGCAGTTTAACATATTATCACCTCCGTTTTTGTGAATTTCACCATATTTAAAATAAAAATGTGCATAATAATTATTCTAAATGTTGTTTATTATGCTTATGTAACGTTACATTATTTATTGTAAAACTATTGATTTATTCCTGTTTTTAGGTTATTATATATTAAAATGTAAAAGTTAAGGGTGTAAAAGTTGAATAAAAAAAATATTGGAATACGCGAAATTGCACAGTTAGCGGGCGTTTCTGTTGCGACTGTGTCAAGGGTAATAAACAATACGGGCAACACATCTCAGGAAACAAGGGAAAAAGTTAATAAAATTGTTAAGGAATATAATTATGTTCCAAATATAGTGGCAAAAAATATGTATTCCTCAACCTCAAATTCAATAGCAATATTTGTTCTTGATTTGGATAATCCTTTTTTTATAGCACTTATTAAAGCTTTGAATTCAATCGCTATTGAAAATGGATACACTTTACTCATTTGTGACTCAGAAAACTGCACAGAAAAAGAAATGGATTACTTAAAATATTGTCAAGGTATTAGAACCAAGGGAATTGTTGTAACTGAGGGACATAGTAGCAATTTTTATAAACAAAATATTCAAAATACTAATATAGTCTTTCACGATCGTTACATATCGCCTGAATTTTCTACTGTTAAATCTGATAACAAAAAAGGCATTAAAATGCTTATTGATTATTTATACAACCTCAATCACAAACAGTTTGCTTTTGTCGGTTGGATGCCTACGATTAAATCAAGTTTGGAGCGAAAAAATGCATTTGAAGAAGCTTTAAATGACAAGGGCATTAATGTATCAGACGAATATTTTTATAAGGGACATTTAAATATGCAAACAGGGGTTGATGCTCTTGATTACTTTTGCTCGCTTGGCAATCGACCAACTGCAATAGTTTGTGGAAACGACCAAGTTGCAAAAGGTTTTATAACAAGGGCGCATATGTTTAACATAAAAATTCCTGATGATTTTTCTGTTGTTGGGTTTGACGGAAGTGGCCAAGACTATTTTTATCCTAAAATTACAACAATAAAGCAAGATATTCAAACTATAGCACAAAAGCTCTTTGATTGCGTTATCAGTTCAGATGATGAGGCACAATTTCATATTGTTGATGTTTCAATGGTTATTGGTGACTCTTGTAAAAAAATATAATCTTACATACGCTATAATATTTAAAAAAATCATACCTATCAATTCTAATTAAAGAGTTGATAGGTTTTTTCTTTGCAATTTCCCCATTATTCAAAATAAATTGTGCTTTTCCGCCGTTAAAAATCCGATTAACTATACATTCCATTTTGAGACATATAATCGTAAATTTTTTCTCCGTGTTCTTGTTCTTCTTTTTGAATGTGGTTTAGCACATTTCTGACATTTGTATCTTTAAATTCAAAAATACAAGTGTCATAAACCGAGGATACGTGCTTTTCTGTTGACAATAAATCTGAGCAAAGAAACTTATCTTTTGGCTTATCTTCATTTGTGCCCTGATATTGATAAGTTGGTTTTTGCTGTGATTCCTGCTGATTTCCGCCACTCATTTGTGGAACGTTTCCGCTCATAATTTGATTCACTGTGTCTAAGTGCTGTTGCTCTTTTTGTCCTAGCTGTGTGAACAAATCCTTTAGCTGTGGGTCACACGCTTCTGCAGAATATTTTGCATACTTATCAATGCATAGCTCTTCGTGTGATTTTAAATCCTCTAGCAATGTTGTTTCTTTCTGACTAAATGTCATAATAATCACCTCTACAGTATTATTTTACAAACTCTAACTATTATTCATAAAATAAAAAAAATCTTCTAAAGCATAACTATCTACACTTTAGAAGATTTAAAATTAATTTTTAGTTTGCGACAATCTCTTTTATTAAAAATTCTTGTCCACTTAATAATTCAAGATTTTTCGCCTTGCAATTTGGACACACACCCTCATTTTTTAGCACATTAAAGGTTGTGTTACATTCCTTGCAAAGTGCATTTCCGGGTAAAACTTCAATTTCTAGTTTTGTGTCCTCTAGCATTGTACCATCAACTGCGGCAGGGTAACACGCTTCGACATATTCTGGTATCATAGAAGAGAGTTCTCCTATTTGTAAAACTAGTGATTGAATTTCTTTTATGTTGTTTTCTCTAGCAAAATTCTCCACAGTTTTTACTACTTCAATTACTACTCCTAGTTCGTGCATATAAATACACCCACCTTTACAATGCATAAATGCTTAATTTTTTATTTTTTTGTAAAAACATTTTTAATGTTTTTAGCAACTATTTTACCTTTACGCTTAATGTTATACTTAACAATCTTTGGCTTAAGTTCGCTAAAGTCATCAACACTTGCACAGTCATATTTTCTAACAAGAGAAATTGCATCAAACTTACATTTTGTTGTACACTGTCCGCATCCAACACACATAAATTCATCAACAATAGCTGCTCCACAGCCAATGCAACGCTCTGTTTCTTTTTTGATTTGCTCCTCTGTAAGAATTCCACGAATATCCTTAAATGATTTCTTAGAACTCTCATCGTGCTTAACAACCGCTCTTTGTCTTGGCATATTGTCAAATCCGTCAAGATTCAAAGTGTTTTTGTCAAATGCACAGTAGTTTCTATCCAAACGACCAATTACAAGGCTTTGACCAGGTTGTACAAAACGGTGAATTGAAATAGCACCCTCTTTACCTGCTGCAATTGCATCAATTGCAAATCTAGGACCTGTATAAACATCTCCACCAACAAATACATCTGGCTCAGCTGTTTGGTATGTAACTGCGTCTGCTTTAATTGTTTTATTTGGGTTAAATTCAACCTTACTATCAGCAAGCAAGTTTCCAAAATCCATTGCTTGACCAACAGAGAGTAAAACATGGTCTGCATCTACAATCTTTGTTTGAGCTTCGTCATATTTTGGATTGAATTTGCCATCTTCATCGAATACAGAAACACATTTAACAAACTCAACACCAACAACGCGTCCATTCTCTGTAACGATACGCTTTGGACCCCAAGAGTTGTTGATTATGATGTTCTCTTCTTCTGCTTCTTCAATTTCTTCATCAAGAGCAGGCATTTGCTCACGACTTTCAAGGCAGAAAAGGTTAACAGTTTCTGAACCTACTCTTGTTGCAACTCTTGCAACGTCGATAGCAACATTACCGCCACCGATTACAACAACGTTACCACTTAGCTTAATTTCTTCGCCAAGGTTTACGCTACGCAAGAAATCAACACCTGCAAAAACGCCTTGTGCATCTTCGCCTTCAAGCCCAAGCTTTCTACCTGCTTGTGCGCCGATTGCAATATAAAATGCTTTGAATCCTTGCTCTCTAAGCTCTTTTAGTGTTACATCTTTACCAACTTCAACGCCTGTTTTAAACTCAACGCCAAGTTCTCTTAAAATATCAATTTCTGCATTGATAACATCTTTTTCAAGTCTAAATTCTGGGATACCAAGAGTAAGCATTCCGCCAAGCTTGTTTTGCTTTTCAAATACTGTTACCTTGTAACCATCAATAGCAAGATAATAAGCACACGAAAGTCCAGCTGGACCTGCACCGATAATAGCAATTTCTTTACCATAATCGTGTCTTTTCTTTGGTATGAAACGAACATCTTTGTTTAAATCTTGCTCAGCAATAAATTTCTTAATATCATCAATTGCAATTGGGTCATCAATGTCGCCTCTTGTACAAGCAGACTCACAGCCTCTAGGACAAATTCGTCCGCAAACTGCTGGGAATGGGTTTTCGTGCTTGATGAGCTCAAGAGCCTCTGTATATCTACCTTGAGAAGCGAGCTTTATGTAACCTTGAATACCAATATGTGCAGGACACTCAGACTTACATGGACTTGTACCTGTTTCAACAATAACTTGTTTGTTAAGACGGTACTCAGGGTTCCACTTATCTTCGCCCCACTCTGTATCATAAGGAAGGTCTCTTTTCTTTTCTACAACTGGTGTAGTTGTGCAAAGCTTATGACCTAGTCTTACTGCGTTTGTAGGACAATTCTCAACACACTCACCACAAGCAACACAATTATCTTTGTTAACTTGTGCAACATAGTTTGAGCGAATCATATCAGGGTTAGTCCACATATTTGCAAGTCTTAGTGCAAAACAAGAACAACCACAGCAGTTACAAATAGCGTGAGTTTTGCCTGAACCGTCTAAGTTTGGAATTTGATGCATAAGTCCGTTTTCTTCAGCTCTGTGGATAATTTCAAAAGCCTCTTCACGAGTAATTTCTCTACCTCTACCTGTGCGGATGTAGTACTCTGCTGCGTGGTCTAACTGGATGCACATATCCTCTTTCAAGTGACCACAACCCTCACCCATTGCTTCTCTTGAAGTACGGCAAGAACAGTCTGATACTGAAAAACGCTCTGCTCCGTTGAGGTATCTTGCAATCTCTTCATATGGTGCAGATCTTGTCTCACCAGAAATTGCAGTTTCAATTGGAATAACACGCATAGGACCAATTCCCATTGGAATTTTTCCAGCACCAAAAGGACCTTTTTTCTTACCGTATGCGTCAAAGCACTCAGCGATTATTGGGTATTTTTTTACATTTTCTCTATGGTTAACCATCATTTCCATATGACCTGGAA
This sequence comes from Clostridiales bacterium, assembly GCA_012519975.1. Taxonomy (GTDB): domain Bacteria; phylum Bacillota; class Clostridia; order Oscillospirales; family Acutalibacteraceae; genus RZYX01. Next base: position 48,041 of record JAAYPE010000045.1, on the reverse strand, counting down.
CCCAAATCTCGTGCCAATATTTGTTTACGCCATCAACATCTTTAACAAAAGCTGCACCACAGTCTGCAAGCTCCCACAATAGTTTTTCAGTTTCTTCAGTGGTTTTGTTAATCTTTGGAGCGATATCTGCTGCTGAGAGCATTGGCTCGCGGAAGTTTAGACAAAGAGCTGCCTCTGCCATTTCCTCTGAAACAACTGGCTCCAAAATCTTGTATTCTGGGTCATTTACTGTAAGTGCGTTTTTTGCTGTAGGCTTTATGTTGCTAATTTTGTTTGCATAAAGCAATACCTTTTCTTTTGCCATAATATATTCCCCCACTAATAAAATAATTTACAATTTAAAATTTATTTAAATCTTTCCATTTTTTACTTCTAAAATTAATCTTTTTGCCACTCTTTTACTTCGTCACGAATCCAGTCTGCCCACTCTTCAATTCCTTCTCCATTTTTTGCAGAGATTGGAATTACCTTGATGTTTGGATTCAACTTTTTAACTCTTTCCTTGCATAGCTCTAAGTCAAAATCAAAGAATTCCATAGCGTCAATTTTGTTAATTAATAAAACATCAACAATAGAGAACATCAAAGGATATTTGAGAGGCTTGTCGTCTCCCTCTGGAACACTCAAAATCATTGCATTTTTTGATGAGCCTGTGTCAAACTCTGCAGGACAAACCAAATTGCCAACGTTTTCTAAAACGACAAAATCAAGTCCTTCAGTTCCAAGCCCTTCTAGGCCTTGTTTTGTCATATCGGCATCAAGGTGACACATTCCGCCGGTGTGTAATTGGATTACTTTAACACCTGCGTTTGAAATTGTGCGCGCATCAACATCGGAGTCGATGTCTGCCTCCATAATTCCAATTTGCATCTCATCTTTTAAAGCCTCAATTGTTCTAAGCAAAGTTGTGGTTTTGCCTGAGCCTGGTGATGACATTAGGTTTAGCAAAAAAGTCTTATCCTTTTTTAGCTCCTGTCTAACTAAGTCAGCTCTGCGATTATTGTCATCAAAAACACTTTCTTTAATTTCGATAACTCTAAATTTATCCACTTTTTTTACCCCCCAATTATTAAAAAATAAATCTAACTGAATTTCCCTTCGTGGTCAAACCACGGCTATTGTTTAAAGTTTAACATATCTAAAAATAAAAAGCAACGAAAAAGCAACATTTTCTTTTTATTTTATATGTATATTCTAATTAGCAAATATAGTTCGAACTTTTTTCACGCAGTACTAATTATAACTGCCTTTTTTGCTTTTAAATCAAACATTATATAGTTTTTTAAATTACATCTTAATTATCTAAAAATTACATTGTTGAAAGATAGTAGTCAAAGCCCTCTTGCAAATACTTTGTTGCGCCCTCGCCATCTCGCTTTTTCATAAAATCAAGAAAAGTTTCTAGGTGCTTTACGCTTTTCTCTTTCCCATATATTTTAACAGAATTTTCCCAAAAAATCATACCCGCATCTTTAAAAGCATTTAAAACTAAAGGAAGAATCATATTTTGGCTACGAACACATAAAGCGTGGTGAAACTTAAAAGCCTTTTGAGCAATTTCGCTATAATCATTTTCACCAGACTGTTCACAAGCTTGCTTTACTTCGTCAATAATTTCTTGCAAAGCGTCCAAATCTTCTTGCGTATGTTCTATTGCAAACTTTTTAAATGCGGCACCTTCAAGCGCCAATCTAAACTCAAAAAGCGACTCTGTATTTACTTTATCAAACTGACCGCCATTGTATTTTAAAATAGCATTTAGTGTTTCTAGTGTTCCTGTTTCGGCATAGTTTGACACAAAGGTACCTTGGCGTGGTACAACCTCTATAAATCCCATTCTTTGCAAATCCTGCATACCTGCGTGGACAACTGTTTTTGAAATTTTCATCTCTTGTGCAAGTTCCCGCTCCGACGGCATCCTTTCGCCCGGTAAAAGACGCCCCGATAAAATCAACCCTTCAATTTTCTCAACAAACAAATCTTTTATTGTAGGTGCAACTATTTCGCCAAAACGCACATCATCACCCCTTCCATAGTTGTGGTCTAACCACTGTTTTATTTAGATTGTATTATAATTAACAATCTATGTCAACACTATAGCTTGAATATTTCACAAGAGTTGTTTTTTATTCTATATACTAATTATTATAGCTGTTAAACAGGCATAAAAAGAGCAAGGTTTTATCCCTGCTCCATTGCCTTTTTCATTAACTTTACATATTCCTTTACTGGCTCTATACTGTTTTCTCCATACTTTTCAATAATTTTCACAATTGCACTGCCGACAATTACACCGTCACAAACTTCAGATATTTTTTTTGCCTGATTTGGTGTCGAAATGCCAAATCCCACCGCACAAGGAATTTTTGATACCGTTTTTACAAGTTTTATCATTTGCCCTATGTCTGTTTTTATATTTTCTCTAACACCTGTAACACCAAGCGATGAAACACAATAAACAAACCCATTTGCCTGTTTTGCAATCATTTCTACACGCTCTTTTGATGTTGGTGCAATAAGCGATATTAAATTTACATCATACTTTTTGCAAACATCTATCAGCTCTTTATTTTCTTCAAATGGCAAATCAGGAATTATTATTCCGTCAATACCAACATCTTTACACTTTTTTAAAAATCGTTCTTTACCATATGTGTAAACCAAGTTTATATAAGTCATAAACACAAGTGGAACCGTAACACACTGCCTAACTCTTGATACCATATCAAATATTTTATCCGTATCGCATCCAGCGCTAAGCGCCCTTTGGCTTGCATTTTGTATAACTTCCCCCTCAGCAATCGGGTCGGAAAAAGGTATGCCAATCTCGATTAAATCTGCTCCGGATTCTTGCATTGCAATTATAAGTTTTTCTGTTGTTTCTAAATTTGGGTCACCTGCCGTTATAAAAGGTATGAATGCCTTTTTGTTTAAAAATGCCTTGTTTATTCTATTCACTAATTTCAACTCCCCTGTAGCGTGCTATGGAGGCAACATCTTTGTCGCCTCTGCCCGACAAATTTATAACTATTATTTTATCTTTTTCTAAAGTTTGTGCGATTTTTTTTGCATATGCAACCGCGTGAGCACTTTCAATTGCCGGAATTATACCCTCAATCTTTGATAAATATTCAAAAGCGTCAACCGCTTCATCGTCTGTTATTGCCACATATTTTGCTCTACCATCATCTGATAGCATTGCGTGTTCTGGCCCTATTCCTGGGTAGTCAAGGCCTGCTGAAATCGAATAAACTGGTGCAATTTGCCCGTACTCATTTTGACAAAAATATGACTTCATACCGTGAAAAATACCAACGCTCCCCGTCGACATTGTTGCCGCTGTTCTTTGTGTTTTTACACCCTCTCCGGCAGCCTCGCAACCGATTAGCTCTACTGTTTTTTCATCTATAAAGTCATAAAAAGCTCCAATCGCATTACTTCCGCCACCAACGCACGCCAAAACCATATCTGGCAGTCTTCCCTCTTTTTCTATTAACTGTTGTTTTATCTCTTTACCTATTACGCTTTGAAAATCTCTTACAATCATTGGAAAAGGGTGAGGACCCATAACAGAGCCTAACACATAATGAGTGTCGTCCATACGGGTTGCCCACTCTCTCATCGTTTCGTTTACCGCGTCTTTTAAAGTTTGAGTTCCGCTATTTACAACATTTACTTTTGCACCTAAAAGCTCCATTTTAAAAACATTTAGAGCTTGTCTTTTTGTATCCTCTTTGCCCATAAATATTTCGCACTCAAGCCCCATTAGTGCTGCTGCAGTTGCAGTTGCAACTCCGTGTTGCCCTGCTCCCGTTTCTGCAATTACACGAGTTTTTCCCATTCTTTTCGCAAGCAACACTTGACCTAAAACATTGTTAATTTTGTGCGAACCTGTGTGGTTTAAGTCCTCTCTTTTAAGATATATTTTTGCACCACCCAAGTCTTCGCTCATTCTTTTTGCATAATACAATGGCGACGGTCTGCCTGCATAGTTTTTAAGCAAATCATTTAACTCATTTACAAAGCTTTCGTCATTTTTATAAAATTCGTATGCATTTTCTAGTTCACTAACAGCGTTCATTAAAGTTTCTGGTATATATTTGCCACCATATTTTCCGTATCTACCGTTTGACATTTATTGCACCCCACTCACTAAATTCCCTTTGCTATTTCTATTATATTTTTAATTTTCAAAGCATCCTTTTCGCCCTTTGTTTCGACGCCACTGCTAACATCAATACAAAAAGGGTTTGAGCTTTTTATTGCAGTTCTTACATTTTTTTCATTAATACCACCGGCTAAAAAAAACGGCTTTTCAAGCTTTGGAATCAAAGTGTAATCAAAGGTTTTTCCACTGCCACCGTATTGATTTTTTGTATAAGTATCCAGCAGTAGCATTTGACAGGGCAAGTTTTGTGCGTTTAAAATTTGCTGCGTATTTTGCACCCTTACCGCTTTTATCACTGGATTTTTAATATATAAATTAAGCGTTTTTATATATTTTTCATCCTCATCGCCGTGCAGTTGAATAAAATCTATCACTTCATTTTTACAAAGATTTACTATGTTTTCAATTGACTCGTTTACAAAAACTCCAACCGTTTTTATATTGCAATTTAATTCTGATTTAAGTTTTTTTGCCTGTGTTTGCGTAATTTGCCTTTTGCTTTTTGCAAACACAAAACCCACATAATCAGGCGCATATTTGTTTATCACTTTTACATCTTCTATGCTTTTTATCCCACATATTTTAACCTGTGTCATTTTAAAATCCTCTTAAATTGTCTAGCATTTCTTTTTTATTTTCAGCTCTCATAAGAGCCTCGCCAATCAAAACAGCGTCCACCGCATTTTGGCTTAGTTTTTCAATATCTTTTGCCGTTTTTATTCCACTTTCTGAAATAAAAGTAACATCGCTCGGCACTAAGTTTCTAAGCTTTAAGCTGTTATTAATATCCACCGTAAAATCCTTTAGATTTCGATTGTTTACACCTATAATTCTAGCGTTTGCACTAAGCGCACTTTGAACTTCTTTTTCATCGTGCACCTCCACCACAGCGCAAAGCCCCAGCGAGTTGCAAACCTTAATATATTGCTCTATCGTCTTTGTATCAAGCAGAGCACAAATTAATAAAACTGCGTTTGCTCCCAATGTTTTTGACTGATAGATTTGATATTCATCTATTATAAAATCTTTTCTTAACAGTGGAATCTCTACTGCACTTCTAATTTCTTTTAAATAAACATTATCCCCTTTAAAAAACTCAGGTTCAGTAAGAACAGAAATACAGCTTGCACCTACTTTTTCATATTCTTTTGCAATTTTTATATAATCAAAATCACTTGATATTATCCCTTTTGACGGCGATGCTTTTTTCACTTCACAAATAAAGCTTACACCATCTTTTTTCAAGGCTTTTTCAAATGTAAAATCAAAATTTGTATCAATGTTTTTTGCCATATCTTTCATTTTTTCAAGTGGTACTTTTTCTTTTTCAAGCTTTACTCTTTTTTTGGTTGAATTTGCAATCTTGTTTAAAATCACTCTACCACCTCATTTGTTAATTTCTTTAAGGTTTCAAGCTTTGAATATGCTTGATTTGTGTCAATTAGCCTTGTTGCCAACTTTACACAATCCTCAACAGTGCAGTCGTCAATTCCCAAATAAAGTGCCATTGCCGCATTTAAAATCACTATATCTCTTTTTGCACCTTGCTCTTCGCCTAGCAAAATTTGTTTTGTGATTTTTGCATTTTCAAACGGGTCTCCGCCAATTAAATCCTCAATCTTGCAACGCTTAAATCCAAATTGCTCTGGAGTTATTGTATAGGGTTTTGTCGTGCCGTTACGAATTTCGCAAACGCTTGTTTCACCTGTTAGTGTGATTTCGTCAATGCCATCACCGCACACCACAAGCCCCCTTGTTACCCCAAGCTTTGAGAGTACGGTCGCTAGTGGCTCTACCAACTTTTTGTCATACACACCCATTAATTGCATTGTGGAGCCTGCTGGATTTGATAGCGGACCTAAAATATTAAACACGGTTCTAACTCCCATTTCCATTCTTACTGGGGCTGCAAATTTCATTGATGAATGGTATTTTGGTGCAAACATAAAACATAAATTGCAAAGCTCTAATATTTTTTGCGACCTTGCTGGTGAAATATCAATATTTATCCCAAGTTGCTCCAAAACATCAGCGGCACCACTTTTGCTAGACACGCTTCTTCCACCGTGCTTTGCAACAGGTACTCCTCCCGCTGCCACCACAAATGCCGAAGTTGTTGAAATATTAAAAGTTCCTACACCGTCGCCACCTGTTCCAACGATGTCTATAACATCTCTTACGGGATTTATTTTTACTCCCTTTTCACGCATAACTGTTGCAAATGCTGTAATCTCGTCAACTGATTCACCTTTCATTCTAAGGGCTGCTAAAAAAGCTCCCATTTGTGCATTTGTTGTTTTGCCTTCCATTATTTCATTCATTGTTTCTTTTGCTGTGCAAAAGTCTAAATCTTTTCCATCCATTACTGTTTTTATAGCTTGCTGAATCATAATTTCTCCCCCTATTTTTTTAGTTTAATGTTAATCTCATTTGTCAAACTCAAACGCATTACATACAGCATTTATAACTGCGAGCGCCTTATTTTCTGTCTCTTCGTATTCTTTTTGTGCCACGCTATGTTCAACTATTCCCGCACCTGCTTGAACCGTAACTTTTCCACCTTTTTTTGTCGCCATTCTAATCGCTATGCAAGTGTCCATATCACCATTAAAATCAAGATATCCTAAAGCCCCGCCATAAATTCCCCTTGCCTCTTTTTCTAGCTCATTTATTATCTGACAAGCACGAACTCTAGGGGCACCAGAAAGTGTTCCTGCTGGCAAAATCGATTCAATAGCATCGCAAGCGTCAAGCCCTGTTTTTATATCGCCTTGTATTTGAGAGCAGATGTGCATTATTTTTGAATATCTATAAATTTTCATATATTCAACAAGCTCTACTGACGAGGCTTTTGATATTTTTTGCATATCATCTTTTCCTAAATCAACTAGCATATTGTGTTCTGCAAGCTCTTTTTTATCTGCTAACAGCTCTTTTTCAAGCATCAAATCTTCTTGCCTTGTTTTTCCTCTGGGTCTTGAGCCTGCAATAGGAAATGTGGTTAGCTTGCCGTCTTTTAATTTTATTAAAGTTTCGGGTGAAGCACTAATAATTTCATCATCACCCATTTTCATATAAACCATATATGGTGACGGGTTTTCTACACGCAACACACGATACGCATTGAGTAGGCTTGCACTGTACTGGCACTCAAACTTTCTTGAAATTACGGCTTGGAGAATATCGCCGTTTGCTATATACTCCTTTGTTTTTTCAACCGATTTGCAAAAATCTTCTTTAGTTGTTTTGCATTTAAATTCAACATTTTTAGGGCTAAAGTGTGTGTCACATAGTTCTTTACTTGTTATTGTTTTTATTATTATATCAATTTGTTCATTTGCTTTTTTTATGTTTTTTTCAATGTCATTTGTTTTAATATTTACTATAATATTTATTTGTTGTTTTAGATGGTCATATGCTATAACTTTATCAAAAAGCATTAAATCAAAATCATTGCCATCACCTTTATCAAGTCTAAGTTCTGGTTGTGCGTACTCAATCATCGAATACGCAAAGTAGCCTACAAACCCTCCTGTAAATGCTGGCAAGCCCTCAATTTTTGGTGTTTTATAGCATTTTAAAATATCTCTGATTACATCTAGTGGTGATGATGTGTTTATTGTTTCTATTTTCCCATTTTCAAAAATCGAAACAACACCATCTTTGCAACACACCCTCATAATTGGGTCAAAGCCTAAAAAGGAGTATCTCCCCCACCTTTCGCTACCTTCTACACTTTCTAACAAATAATACTCACTAAAATTTGACAGCCTTTTTAATATTGATATTGGTGTTATTTCATCTGCAAAGATTTTGCGACATATTGGAAGGTTGTCATAATTTTTAGACAGCGTTTTTAAAAAATCAATCTCAATGTTTTTCATATTTTTGCACTAATATTCAACTGATGGGTTGAAACTCCTTTCTTATATTTTTTTAAATTTTGCTTTGGTTTTATTTTTGGGCAACAAAAAAGCCCTTGCCCCCTACAAAGGGACAAAAGCTTATAAAACTCCTGCGGTACCACCCAAATTGGCGTAAAAAGCCCACTTATTTTGCATACCATCATATGCACCTCACTGATAACGGACGAGGTTCCCGTTGGCGTCTACTCCAAAAAGTTTCGAGCCACCCTCGCAAGTCCATTCAGTTAATTCCTGTATTACCGCACTCGCACCAAACGGCGGCTCTCTTAAATACCATCCTAAACCTACTACTCTTGCTCATCGGTTTTAAATATTCATTTTGTTCATTATATTATTTCAATTTAAATTTGTCAACAACTTTTTTGCTAATTTAAAAATAAAACTAAAACTTAGTGTCTAAAACGGTTCCAAAAAGCTCTTGAACAGATGTAAAATTAGCTGTAACACCGCTATTTTCACCGCTATTTGCATTTACTACATCTGCTATTGATTTTTCGTTTCTATTTTTCTCTTTTCGAGAAATCTGCTGTATCTTTTTTGGATTTTCTTTTTGTGTACGCATTGAAATAGACATTGAATAAAGGTCTGGGTCGTGCTTTAGCAAATATTTTTTATCAGCTTGCGAAACCTCATCGCCCGAAATAAGACTTCTAGAAATTTTAAGGCAAGTTAGTCTTATTTTTATTTTTTCTTTTTCATCCTCTGCCTTTTCTCTGTTTATTTTCATTTCATTTTGAAACGCTTGAATTTTTTGTGTATTTTCTTTATTTAAATTTTCTATTTTTTCTTTCAAATCTGCTTTGCTATCCAAAGCATTCAGTTCTTTAAACAAATCCTCTTTGTCCAAATTTACATCATCAGGAATTTTTATGTTCCTTGTCAGTTCCTGAACACTTTGGCTTTTCTCTTTGTCTGAGAGTTGCCTATATTTAAAAGGATTGTTTTTTGGAAAACGCATAGACATCGACCTTCCATACAATTGGGGGTCATTTTTCAATAAAAATTTGTGGTCATTATAGGGTACACTATCCCCCGAAATTATTCTTCTAGAAATTTCGAGGCAAGTTAATGCGATTTTCATCTTTTCTTTTTCATTATTCATCTTTTGTCTGTTAAATTCCATTTCATTTTGAGCTTTTACGGCTTTTTCTAAATTCTCTTTATTCTCTGTTATTTCTTTTTCATTTAGCTTTATTTCATCATCTGCTAATCTGCTTGCTTTTTTAGAATAAGACTGTTCTTTATAATTCATATTTTTGAAAGCAAAAACACGATTGTTATTATCTGTTCGCATTAAAATTCCTCCTTTTTCAAGAATACGCTACCACATTTTATAGTTTTATTTTTATAATTACTGCTAAATCTGGATAAAAATAATTATACCTCTAATCTTTATATCTGCTTTAATTATGCAATAATTTAAAAAAATCCTATTTAGCATACACTAAACAGGATTTTGATGTCTTATTTTAAATTTTCTGCAATTATAAAGTTTATTTTTCCAAACACAAATTCAATTGGAATTAAAACTGCATTCTCACAAACAACCTCACTGTTTTCGTGTGTTTTTTGCGGACTAAGCTCTAACTCTACTTCCTTTTCGTTAGACATATTAACAACAAAAAGACCGTTATGCAGGTTTAAAAACTCACTTACAGACGCCCTTGCAAGGTCATTTATCTTGTCAATATCTTCCTTTGCAAATCGTGACGCCAATTTTGTATAAGCATCTTCATTTGCATCTACTGCTGTAACCACTGATAATGCACCACTAACATCTTGAGTTACGGCATTATTAAACTGCACTTTGCCATTTATTTTTTCAACATTAAGAGGTGTAAAGTCATCCCCAACAAATCTTATTAAATTTTTAAAAAGTAGCGAGATATAATACTCATAGTATTCTTGGTTTTTAAAAGATTTTAAGTCATAAAACTTTGAAATAACATCATTATCATTATCATAAATAAAGTCATCTTTTGTAATTTTATACTCTGACTTATAATTATTAATTGCCTCTTCAAAAACAGAATTTGTAATATAACCCTTGTCAACAAGCGCTTGACCTATTAACAAATAGCCTTTCTTTTGAGATGACAATAGCTCGTCCACCTGATTTTCAGACAAATATCCCTTTTCTACAGCGATATCTCCAAATCTTTTATCGACACTCATTTGAGCATTTGAAACTTCCTCAACCTGAGTTGAGTTCATATATTCTGCGTTTATAGCCAAAACTCCCAGCTTTAATCTGGTTGTATTTTTCACTTTAATTGCTTCTGACAATTGGGCAGGAGTGACTATATTTTTGTTAATAAGGTAGTTTCCAAATAATTGTGTAAACATAGTTTAGTCCTCCCCGCTAACTTTTTGCAATACTTTTAAAACATACTCATCGCAAATCGGTTTTTGAATAAAATCATATGCACCAGCATTAATCGCATCGTTTAAATAACTTTGAGTTCCGACAGATGATGCCATTACAACCTTAGCATTTTTATCAAACTCTAGTATTTCAGCAACTGCCTGTATACCTGTTTTTTCCGGCATAACGATATCCATAAAAACAACGCTAGGTTTATTTTCCTTATACATATCAATCGCCTGTTGACCGTCGCACGCCTCAATTACATTGCTGATTTCAATACTATTTAAATATTCCTTCATCTTCTTCCTTACGAGCATAGAATCATCACAAACTAGCACGGATAAATCTTTTAACGCCATTAAAAAACACCTCATTTTATAAACTTACTAACATATTCTATCATATCTAACAAAAATTTACAAGTGCAAATTGATATAATTGGGTGTTTTCCCATTAAAATTCGTAATTTGTATTATCTAGCATTTTGTTAAATTGTTGTTTTATTTTGATTTTTCAAATTCACTACTCGCATTTTCCATATTCTATATTCGTTTTTATAGTATTTGCCATCATCTTCAAAGTCATATTTCAACTCCTGATAAGAGATATCAACAATAAATAAATCCTTTGTAAAATCAATTATCATTCTCGATTTTTCTGATTTCATTTAACAAATTAATAACGCAGTCTAATTTATGTTCAGACAAATTGATATCCAAAATGTCAATTCTTTTAATGTGAAAAATTCCAGCTTTACGATTGGTTCACATTTTTTATAAAGGCTCATTAAAATCACACTTGTAATAATATAATAAAAAAATGTGCAATAAAACGTTATACAGTATCTAATCATTGTAATATTTTTTTATTGACATTCTTCTCATATTTATGTAAAATTAATTCGATTTTTAATAACAACCTATTTTATCAAAGTGAAGGTGGAAACATTGAATATTATTATTAGACACAGTTATGAGCAAATTAGCAAATATTCTGCACAAATTATCGCAAATCGTGTTAAATCAAATCCGCGCTGTGTTCTAGGTCTTGCAACTGGTAGCACACCTATTGGTACATATCAAGAGCTTGTAAGGCTTCATAAGGAAGAGGGGCTTGATTTTTCTCAGGTTAAAACCTTTAATCTTGATGAATATCTTGGTACTGGAATTGATTTAGAAAAACCTTACTCTATGGATCAAAGTTATGCTCGATTTATGCACGAAGAGTTATTTAAAAATATAAATATAAAACAAGAAAATATATTTATTCCAAATGGACTGACGAAAGAGCCAAAAAATTTTTGCAAATGGTATGAGGATGAAATTAAAAAAGCCGGCGGTATAGATTTGCAAATCCTAGGTATTGGTCGTGACGGCCACTGGGGATTTAACGAGCCTGGCTCTTCTCTTGGTTCTAGGACTAGGGTTGTGGCACTTACAGAGCAAACTCTTGACGATAACTATGAGGCTTTTTATAAAAATGCTAATATCAGTCGTGAGCAAATGCCTCATTTTGCTATTACTATGGGCATTGGTACTATTCTTGAATCCAGAGAAATTCTTATGATTGCAAATGGGTCAAAAAAATCTGGTGTTATTGCTAAATGTCTGGAAGGCCCTGTAACTGCTCAAATTACTTCATCTGCAATACAGCTTTATAGTGGAGAAATCAATGTTGTAATTGACGATGAGGCAGCATACGAGCTTAAAAACACTCACCACTATAGACATATGGAAAAAATGAATAAGCAATACGGTTTATAAAACTTAATAAATAAAAACGAGCATTGCAAATATTAGCAAGCTCGTTTTTTAAAAAATTTTATTCAGTTTCGTACTGCCAGTCCAAAATTCCACCAAACTCATAGGTGTTTGTGTATCCCATATTTGCTAATTTTTTTGCAGCCTGTTTGCTACGCTGTCCCGAACGACAATAAACTAAAATTTCTGCATCTAAGTCTGGCAAAAGCTCTGGTCGCTCATCTAAAATGCTTTCATTAGGAATTAAAATCGAGTTTGGAATATGCTTTTCGTCATACTCCTCTTTGGTACGGACATCAAGAATAATTATTTCGTCACCACTATCCATTCTCTCTTTTGCTTCCTTTTGAGAAATGTGCTTAAACGATGCACTTTCTGTATCCTTGTTTTTTGGCGTTGTAAATATTCCCACAATAATCACTCCTATCATTATTCCATAAAATGTTGTTATATATGGATTTGAGGTCATAGGACACCCACCGGTAGAGCAACCTATTAGTTTATATTTAATAAAATAACCATAAATTCCTCCTAGTAAAGCCCCTATAAAATATTTTATCATAAGTATTCCCTCCTTATCAACCTTAAATTCCTTTATGTTAATTCTACATTATTTTACACATTTTTCTGTAACTAAATCACCAATAATAACAGTATTGCATTGTAAAAAATAAGTAAATAGTATAATATATAATAAAAGATATAAACTGAGTTTAAGAAAGGGGAATAACAATGTTAATTAACTGGATTACTATTAGGGTAAATGACTTTGAAAAAACAAAGGAGTTTTACAAAAACTTTTTGAGGATGAATGTTGAAAACGAGTTTTCTCCAGACGAGGACACTTCTATTGCTTTCTTTTCATCAGACAATGAAACAAAAATAGAAATATTGCATAACAAGAATGAAAAAATCGACGAAAGTCATAATTCTAGCGTATCTATTGGTATGACGGCAGAAAATTATGACGAATTGCTAAACGAGGCAAGAGAACGAAATATAATTGTGCAAGAGCCTGTCCTTTTAGGCGGATATCTACTTTGCTTTTTTGTACAAGACCCAAATGGTGTGAAAATTCAAATCATTCAAAACAATAGATAATAAATAACAAAAACTCCCAACTATGCTACACGCTTGCGTTGGGAGTTTTATTTTATTGTTTTACTGTTGGAAGGCTGCTTAGGTTATTTTCTTCATTTTGATCTGGCAAGGATTTTAAATACTCATTTCCATTTCTTTTTGAAATTCCAACACCTTTAATATCACCTTGTCTTGCAAGGTTCACGCCCTCTTGCTTGCTTACTATTCTCTCGTCAGACAGCTTGTATCCTGTAACTCTACCTTGCTCTTTTACAAGCCCTACTATTTGCTTTGCGTTTTTGTTTGGTGTTGGTATTTCGCTCAAAGCGTTCATTGGTAAAATTTCGCTTATATTATTTTCCATAACTTATATCTCCCTATTTTTTGCAAATATTTAAAAAGGTTTTTATATTTTTTATTTCTTGGCTTTCATTACTACCCGCTCTCCCGAGCCTATCACACAGCCCTAAAAGTGCGATTTCTTCTATATCTGTATCCTGCTTCATACCTTTAATATTTGAATAAGAAAGACCTTTTATTACAAACAAAATTTGCATATGATATTTTACAAGTTGCGAAACATCGTTTATAAAAATTTCGTCTTGAGTAAAATTTGATAAAAACTCTTTTGATAAAACTGCACCAACTTTATCGTGATTATATGATGTTATTTTGCCCTTTTTTATCCTTGTTGTTTGCGGTTTTCCTATATCATGAAGCAATGCAGACCACATAAAGACCAATTGATTTTTGCTTTTTTCTTTTACTTTTGCAGCCTCGTCCACTACCATCATTGTATGATTCCAAACATTCCCCTCTGCGTGATAAATAGGAGATTGGTTTGTTTTTGCAGTGTTTTTTATCATATCAAACGGATAGCTAGAAAAACTAGGATTGCCATATATATTATTTAAAAATTCTGATGGCTTATCATCATAAATCAGATGGTGGCATATTTCATTATAGAGTGTTTGGTTTGTCATTTATCCCTTTCATTGTCTTTGGATTTTAATCCAAAAATGGCTCTTGCACTTTCAGAAACTGGATCGTGATTTATATTTTTCGACCTAAACTTGCCGTCGCTTTTTTTATTGTTTTTAGTGCTTTTCTTCTTGTTTTCTTTGCTCATAAATATGCTCCTTTTTATATTGTAAGGCTTGCAATTTTATTGTTTCACCATCAAATACAATTATTCTGCATATTCTTTAAAAGCATCTTTTTTTCCTATCTTTACGACAATTGTCTTTTACCTTTTGTTTATCACAATAATAGCAAACCTCATTTGTAAGTTCTTTTCCTTCAAAAAACTCATCAAGATTTTGTATTGTGGTAGACGCTATATTCTCTAGTGCTTCCTCGGTTAAAAAAGCCTGATGAGATGTTAAAATAACATTTGGTCGAGAAATCAGCAAAGATAAAACATCATCTTTTACTATGGTTCCTGAAAAATCCTCAAAAAACAAGTCAGCCTCTTCCTCATAAACGTCAAGTGCTGCGCCTCTTATTTTTTCATCATTTAGTGCATTTAAAAGCGCACAACTGTTAATCAATGCACCTCTTGATGTGTTTACAATGTATGTTCCTTTTTTCATTTTTGCAAACGCATCTTCGTCAATAATATGCTTTGTCTCCTCTGTAAGTGGGCAGTGCAACGATATTACATCGCTTTCTCTGAACAAAGTATCAAGGTCAACATAATTTATATCTGTATCTTTTGCTGGAAACGGGTCGTATGCAATTACATTCATTCCATATCCACGGCAAATATCTATAAAAACTCTGCCGATTTTTCCCGTTCCAATAACTCCGGCTGTTTTACCGTGCAAGTCTATACCAGTAAGTCCAATTAAACTAAAATTGAAATCCCTTGTGCGATTATACGCTTTATGAAGCTTTCTATTAAGTGTTTGCAAAAGTGCCATTGTATGCTCTGCAACAGCATAAGGAGAATAATCGGGAACTCTGACTATATTTATTTTTTCATATGCCGCTTTAAAATCAACATTGCTATATCCCGCACAGCGCATAGCCAAAACTTTTACTCCAAAATCAGCTAGAGCGTTTATAGTTTTTTCGTCAATATCATCATTAACAAATGCACAAACTGCATCGTAACCCTTTGCAAGCCTTGCAGTTTTTGAGTTTAACTTTCCTTCAAAATAATCTATTTCATATTTTGTATTTGTTTTATCAAACCAAACCTTGTCATATGGTTTTGTATCAAAGAAAGCAATCTTTTTCATAAAATCACCTTTATTTATCTTATTTTTTCTATTATATCATAATTATAAAGTAATTATGATTTCTTTTCTTTAATTATAAAAAATGCAATCCCTGACGATGTTAGGCAAATAAATAGTGGAAACGCATTTGTATCATCGTTTGTTTTTGGAGATTTTTCATCATAAGAATTTTTTATTTTATCTGCCGTGTTCTCTGCTGTCGGACTTTGTGCTTTTGGCATTTTATCATCTTTTATAATTTCTATATCCTTTTCTATATAAAAAGCATATGGAGAGAAATGATTTGCAAAAAATCTTATACAACAAACATCATCAATAAATATTATTTCGGAATCTAAAATCTCTATTTCATTGTCTTTTAAAAGCGCAACTTTTATTTTATCTTTTTGATGTAAAAGCTCTTTTGGTACTGGCAATGTTATTTGGACTGATTTTCCTTCATTCGGTTGAACTTTTGCACCAGTGTTTACACCAAATATATTGATATCCAGTGCAAATAAATTTTTGAAATTTAGATGTTCTTTAAACAAATCTAAATAATTTGGCGCATATGCTAATCGCATTTCTACAGACTCATCAAAAGCACCCTGTGGAACAACTATAGAAACCAGTTCAGGACTGTTAATTTGACTTGGAATTTGCGACACTGTTGCTGTTTGCTTTTTCCACTTTGCATAAAGCTTTGTATTCTCTTCGACCTTGTCATTTTCAAAGTCCCACTTATAATTACATTCGCTATCTTTATACCAACCTACAAAATCAAAACCTTGCTTTGTTGGCGGTTTAGGTGGCAAAATTTTGCTCCCAATTGAAACTTTTGTAAAATCTTCTACACTGCTTCCGCCGTTACTCTCAAAAATAACTGTGCAAGTTTCCTTTTTCACAACAATAAGCACAATTTGTGTGCTTGAAATCATACCATATTTATCTTCTGCAAAAAAGTCGATTCTATGTATACCTTCACTGAGATTTGGTGGAATTTTAAAGTCCGATACAAAACTGCCTTTTTTATCATCAAAGGTATGTGCCAAAATTTTATCGCCATTATCAATTGAATAATACACCCGTGTTCCCTCAATATTATTCGTGCCAAAAACTAAACCTTTAATACCATATGTTTGTCCTGCGTAAAATGTATTACTTAAACTTGAAGGAGTTGTAACCAAAATTTCAGGCGAACCACTGACTTGACCAACACCCACCAAAGTAGAGCAATTTAAATTTGATTTGGGCAAAAGAACCTTATCTTTCCACGCGTATGCTATTGCAACATCACCCGAACAACTACAACATCGCCCCGATGAAAACAAATTAGCATCTACATCAACCTTTTCTCCGCACCAGATTGAATCTGTGTTTGTTACATTTATATTTTTTCCTACAATAAAATTCAGCTCTAAATCTTCTATGTTTCCTTGGGTAGCTTTAAATCCAAAACCATTAGTAAAAGGTGTAATTTTAGTAGAAATTTTATTATCAATCGAAACATTAGAATATGTTGCAATATTTATTTTATAACTTCTATTAGAATAGTTTTTTATAACATATTCTATTTTTATAAACTGCCCTTGATTTGTAAACGTGGCATTTAAAGTTAGTGTGACATCGGGGATAATCTCTTTCTCAACACCCATTTGTAGGTTAATTATATCATAATCGACATTGTCAATTAAAACTTTTATTTTGTAACCACATATTTGTCTTTTTTGAACGCTCGTGGTTTGTATCCATTTATCCGAATTTTTAACAAGTATATTGTAAGCGTATCTCGATGAATTATCCTCAAGCTTTATGTATTCACTCTCTACCGCAGATGTGCTCATTTGCGCACTCACTTTGTTTTTATCTTTATATTTTGGCCTCATTCTTGATGCATTAACTTGAAAAGGAATTGCAAAAATTATCCACATTGCTAAGATTAAAGTTGCTAAACTCTTTTTACGCAGCATTATAAAAACCATCCCGTTATTTTATTTTATATAAATTTATCACGATATACAAATAAACTCAATATATTCTTTTAACGAAATACTTAAGCATCTTTGTCGAAATATGTAAAAAAATGCAAAAACAATCTGTAAAGCAATATCACTTTACAGACCTATTGTTAATCAATATTAAAATTTTTATCGTTCCATACTATAATTAAAGTGCCATTATTTACTATTACTTGGCTTTCCTCACCAACAAATTCATTGCTAACTCCAATTGGATAATCACTTGTTATTGTGGCATTTTCAAGCTTATATTTTAGCCCGTTTAAATAAACGCCAGAAGCTTTATCGCCATTTGCAAAAATTGAAATTACGCCTCTTTTTGTGCCGTCAAAATTAAAATCACTATTTGTAATAGCAGTAATTACCATACCCTCGCCAATCAAAAAGCCTTGCGCTCCTTGCTTTGACAAATACGCAATTGTTTGAATATTGGCAATTGTATGGTCTAGTCTGCCACCAAGTCCACCATAGATTACAAAGCATTTATAGCCTTTTTTAAGCCCTGTTTGGACTGCCAACACCATATCAGTATCGTCTTTTTGCTCTGGATGTTGTATAATGTTAGAGTGATTTGGAATTTCGTCAATCGAATCAAAATCACCAAGCAATATATCGCAATCAATATTAAGCTGTTTTAAATACTTATATCCACCGTCTGCTGCAATTATTAAATCATTTTTTTTAACATCAAACGGTTGATTGTCAAAGCTACCCGCACCAACAATATAACATATGTTTTCTCTCATTTTTACTCACCAAAAGCTATTGTATCATATTATTGTTGAAAAGTGTAGGTAATATCTGCTATAATTTTTGTGAGCAAGTTACATAAAATATAGCATATAAAAGCTATTATGTTATAAATATTAAGGAGGTTTTTATATGTCAAAAGTAATAATCATAGGTTCTGGTCCTGCAGGTGTTTCTGCGTCATTATACACAGCTCGTGCAGGGATTGAAACAACTATTATTTCCACGGGATACAGTGCTCTTAAAAAAGCTGAAAAAATAGAAAACTATTATGGATTTGAAGACCCTGTTTCTGGCTCTAATCTTGAAGAGAGTGGAATTAATGGTGCAAAAAGGCTTGGTGTAAATGTTATTGAGAAAGAGGTTGTAGGACTTTCTTTTGAAGATACGCTAGTTGTAAAAACTGTTGATGAAGATTTAAAAGCAGATGGTGTAATTATTGCCACTGGCTCTCCCCGATTTGTGCCAAAAATCACAGGTATTACTCAGTTTGAAGGCAAGGGGGTTAGCTACTGTGCCGTTTGCGACGCATTTTTTTATCGTGGTAAGGATGTTGCCGTTTTGGGTGACGGAGAGTATGCAGTTCACGAAGCTTTAGAGCTTTTGCCTGTAGCTAAATCTGTTACAATTCTTACAAACGGAAAACCTGCGCCTGAGAATGTTGATGATAATATTATTGTCAACACTCAAAAAATTAATTCTCTAACTGGTGATGAACGACTTTCAGGTGTTGAGTTTTATGATGGTTCTACACTTGATATTGAGGGTGTTTTTATAGCTTTTGGAGTTGCTGGAAGTGCAGACCTTGCTCGAAAAATTGGCGCTATCACTGTTGGAAAAGATATTCAAGTCGATGAGAATATGGCAACCAATATTCCGGGGCTTTTTGCCGCAGGTGACTGTACTGGTGGCCTGCTTCAAATTTCTAAAGCTGTTGGAGAGGGTGCTAAGGCCGGCACACAACTTGTGAAATACTTGCGTAAATAATTATTGTTGGAGTGATTTAAATGGTGTTTGAAGAGTGTAAGGAAATCTTTTCCACGCACTTTCCCTTTTGGGAACATCTATCAGAAGAAGAGCAAAAAACTTTGTGTCTTAATACCTTAAATTCATCATTCAAGAAAGGGGAGCACATACATAGCGGTGACACAGACTGCAACGGCGTAATGACTTTAAAGAGTGGACATTTGCGTGTTTTTTTGTTGTCAGATGAAGGGCGTGAGATCACACTTTATAGAATGTACCCAGGCGATATGTGCACACTTTCTGCAGCTTGTGTTTTAAACAATATTGAGTTTGATGTTTTTATTGACGCTGAGGAAGATAGCGAGCTGCTAATTATTAACTCTAAATATTTTGACACACTTTTAAACGAAAATATCTATGTTGAAAACTTTACATACAAGCTTTTGACCAAGCGTTTTTCAGATGTTATGTGGTCTATGCAACAAATACTTTTTACAAGCTTTGACAAACGACTTGCAAGATTTTTGATAGACGAATCTGAAAATGTAAACAACGATAAAATCAAAATCACACACGAGCAAATCGCAAAATATATGGGCAGTGCAAGAGAAGTTGTGTCACGAATGCTTAAATATTTTGAAAATGAAGGATTTGTTAAGCTGTATCGTGGCGGTATACAAATACTTGACAAGCAAGCACTTGAAGATTTGTCTATTTAAATTTAAAATTGCATAATAAAAAAGCACTAACCGTGTATCAGGCTAGTGCTTATTTTTTCCTTGAAATTAAACATTTATCATTGCCATAAGCTCTACTTTTGGTCTTACTCCAACTGCTGTATTTACAACTTTTCCATCTTTTATAACTACAAGTGTTGGGATACTCATAACATTAAATTGTGCTGCAAGTTCTGGTTGCTCATCAACATTAACCTTGCAAATTTTTGCGTTATCAGTCTCTCTTGCGATTTCTTCAACAACGGGGCCTATCATCTTACACGGACCACACCAATCAGCCCAAAAATCAATGAGAACAGGCTGTGTTGATTGAAGTACCTCTTTTTCGAAGTTGTCTTTTGTAATATTTAAAACTGCCATCTCTCTTCTCTCCTTTAAATTTAACTTTAACTCTATTATACTCAATATATATGTTTTTTCTGTAACTAAATCACACGATTTTGTATTTAAAAAATGTTTTCAAAAAATACACCATATATAAAACATAGAATTATAGTGACAATCATACAACACTATTCAACACTGTGTCAAGTATAAAAAGCCTATTGTCTATATAATTATACGGTGCTTTAAAAGCTTATATACGCATTAAATTAATAAATCCCAAAAATTTTTTATTTGCGTCTCATAATTTATAAACCCTGCTTTTTGACCTTTTATTTTATCAAATTCCGCCTCATATTCTTTTTTTATCAGGTTAATATCCACATTCATTTTTAAAAAGCATTCTAGCAACACTTTGCACATTTGAATTTTTCCGCTTGTAAACATTGGCTCATTTGTTGCTACATAAAAAAGCATTCTTCCCATATCATATTCACATCTACAGAGTTCTAACGGTTTTTCAAAATTTATGCCAACACATTCACCTTGTGTTGTAAATATAAAATTTTTAAAGCTTATGTCGCCACGGCTTGCGTTCTTAGTCACTGCATAATATTTTTTTAGCCATTTGCAAAGCTCTTGTGCTACCCTTTTTATGTTTTCTTGGTTTAAAAGTCCTTGCTCTATTCTATCTAAAATCCTGTCATAATATATACCGTCCACTTGCTCGATTACTGCCGTGTTCCCATATGTTGATAAAATTCTTGCAACTCCTACATCATTAGTTTGCAATAAATTAGATGTATAAAAATCTATATCCAGCTCTTGCCTATTTTTATAATGCTTGCGCAAAACATTAGTAGGTTCTAGGTCTTTGTTTATACTATTTATTTTAATTTTTTCGTCTTGATTTTCTAAATGCTTTTTAAATTTCATTTTTTTCACTTCTTTTCATTTTAGACTATAATTATATTATTAGTATATTAAGATACTACTATATTTTTAAAATTCTTACAATTACATACTGTAAATAAATTGAATAAAAACTTACAGATTTTTTCATAAATATATCTATGTTAATTGCTAACAATACTACTGCAAACGCAATTAACATTTTAAAATTAAGGAGTGTTATAATATTATGCCTAGTAATAACAATCGTAGTGTAGTACCAGAAGCTCGTGAAGCACTCGACCGTTTCAAGATGGAGGCTGCTTCTGAAGTTGGAGTAAACCTCAAACAAGGATATAATGGTGACCTTACTGCAAAAGAAGCAGGTTCTGTTGGTGGCCAAATGGTTAAAAAGATGATTGAGGCTTATGAGCACGGTATGAAATAACCAAAATTTTAGTATCACTTATTAATTCTGGGCAAACTTGCAATAGTGAGTTTGCCCGCTTTTTTGTCTTTTATTTTTATATGTTTTTATAAATCTTATCGTTTTTTAAAACAGTATAATCAAAAATTGAATAGCTACTTTATTTTTACAGCATAATAAAAATACTCACTATAACTTTTTGACTGTACATTTTGCTTGACTACAATAAATATTGTGTTAAAATTATAAAGTAATAAAGTAGATTTTTGCAATAAAAAGACGAACAAAAGAGAGGTTTATAATGAAGCCCATCAGATTTTATGTCGCAATGATTTTGGCTAGACTTAGCTATTTTATGTTAAAACTAATAGGAAGAAATGCAACTCACTTTCCAGGTCTTGTAGCTGTTAGAATTTGCCCTAATATTTTAAAATACTTAGAAGTTCCAAACAAAGTTATTTCAATAACGGGAACTAACGGAAAAACTACCACATCAAATATGATTGTATCCTTTTTAGAGGCTAACGGTGTTGACTTGGTTGCAAACCAGTCAGGTAGTAATATTGAAGGCGGTATCATTAGCGCGCTTTTAACATCTACTACTTTTTTTGGAAAAAACAAAAAAGAGATGGCAGTTTTTGAAGTAGATGAAAGGGCATCTGTTTATATTTTTCCTTATATCAAGCCTGATGTTATAGTTGTTACTAACCTTTATAGAGATTCCTATAAGCGAAACGCTCATGTTGATTACATCGTTGAAACGCTTGAAAAAAGTATTCCTAAATCTAGTTTGCTTATTTTAAACGGCGATGATACACTTACTTGCAATTTGTGCAGAGATAATACCCGAAAATACTTCTCTATTGCTCCGCAAGATTTTGAGCAAGAAGTTTTTGACAGTATAATTCAAGATGCTATGTATTGTCAAAACTGTGGTGAAAAGCTTATTTTTGATTTTAAAAGATATCATCATATTGGCTTAGCACACTGCGACAAATGCGGTTACAAGTCGCCTAGCGCCGATTATTTGTTGACTAAAATTACAAACGAGCAAATAGTTATAAAAGAGGATAACACCGAATATCCCTGCCAAAATTCTATAAGAAATATTACAGATAACTACAACAAGCTTGCAGCCATTAGTGCTTTGCGTGCTTTAGATTATAGTTTTGACAAGATATCTACCTATTTTAGTAAGCTTAAAGTTGTGGAATCAAGGTATAACGAAACAGTTGCAAACGATAAGCGGGTTGTTACAATTTTGGCAAAAGACCAAAACCCCGTTGCAAACAGCCGTGTTTTTGACTTTATACGCAAACAAAGTTCGTGGGGCTCTATTTCAATTTTATTTATAAACGAAATTCATCCACACGATGCTAGTTATATTAGCTGTGAGAATATGGCGTGGCTTTATGATGCTGATTTTGAATATTTAAATTTGCCTGCCGTAAAGCAAATCTTTTGTATGGGGCATCACAATTTGGAGTATAAATCAAGAATGCTTTTTGCAGGAATTGATGCTGATAAAATAGAGCTTTTAGAGCCTAGCAACACTTTAGATATAAAAACATCTACGGATACTGTAATAATCCTGCACGGAACAAAAAATATTGCTACTGCTAATAAATTTAAAGATATTCTTGTAGGGGGGAATAAAAATTGAAGATTGAAATACTTTTCCCCGAGCTTTGCTCACTTTTTGGTGACCACGGCAACATCGTTTTTTTAGAAAAAACATTTGGTAAAGAAAATGTTTTTAAAACCAGCATTTTAGACACTCCAAAGTTTACAAACGAGGATATCGATTTTATTTATATAGGAGCGATGAACGAGCAAACACAAATTCAAGTTATCAAAAAGCTCTCCCCTTTTAAAGATATTTTAAAGCAAAAACTAGACAACGGCCTTAAAGCATTGTTTACTGGAACTGCGATGGATATTTTTGGAAAAAGAATTATAGAAGAAGATGGCACAATAATAAGCGGTTTAGCCTTTTTTGACTTTGAAACAAAAATCAAAAAGCGCCCTCGTCTAAACTGTGCTGTGTATGGTCATTATAAAAACATACCAATAGTCGGCCATAAAACCCAATTTACACAATCTTTTGGGGATAACAAAGACAACCATTTTGCAAAAATAAAAATTGGTATGGGAATAAACAAAAACTGCAATCTTGAAGGGTTTGTTTATAAAAACCTTATCGCTACAAACATTACAGGCCCACTGCTTATATTAAACCCTGAGTTTAGCGAAGAATTTTTAGGTGCAAAAATCCCTTTTAAAGATGTGTTAATAGAGGCGCAAAACAAAAGAATTCGTGATACGCAAATGGGCAAAGAAATTTTTCAATAGTAATATTTCTATAAAGTCATTGACATTTATAATCAATACGAACTGGATTTTTACTGCTGTTGTATAAATCCAGTTTTTGTTTTTTATGCTTGCAATGCAATTAATCGTGAAAGGAAAATCTGAAAATGCAAACCAATGTTGATACAATACACTCTTGCAAGCCACAACAATATTCTTTTAAAAATGGTATAAAGGACGGAATGCCTATTGCTTTAGGCTACCTTTCTGTATCTTTTTCTTTTGGTATTTTAGCATCTAGCCTTGGGATACCCGCCTTTTTTTCTGTACTTATTTCTATGACAAATCTTACATCAGCGGGGCAATTTGCAGGCATTGGTCTTATGGTTGCAAGCGCTTCGTTTGTTGAGATGGTTCTCACCCAATTTGTGATAAACATACGGTATTCGCTTATGTCCGTTTCTCTGTCACAAAAAATTGACCCGTCAACTACATTTTTAAGCAAGCTTGCTATTGCCTTTTTTGTTACCGATGAAATTTTTGTTGTAGCGTCAAACAAAGAAAATGAAATCAGCAAAAAATATATGTATGGGCTTGGCGTATTACCTTTGTTTGCTTGGAGCTTTGGTACTTTTTTGGGTGCCATTAGTGGCGATTTTTTGCCCGCAACATTGTGCGTATCCTTAGGTATTGCTTTGCACGCTATGTTTATTGCTATAGTTGTACCTGTTGCAAAAAAATGCAAACCCGTTGCAATTATTTCAGTTATCTCGGTTGTCATAAGTTGTGTTTTAAACTTTACACCTGTGACTTGCAACATATCAAACGGTTTTGTAATCATTATTTGTGCCGTTTTATCATCTGCAATTGGTGCTTTGCTTTTTCCTATAAGTGAAAAGGAGGAGTCATTGTGAGTGCCCGTGATTTGTTTGTTTATTGCTTAATTATGGCTACCGTTACATATTTAATTAGAGTGTTACCCTTGATTTTGATTAATAAAAAAATCGAGAATAAGTTTATTCAATCATTCTTACATTATATGCCATATGCTGTTTTATCCGCCCTTGTTATTCCAAGTATTTTTATATCAACTGGCTCTTACTTGTCTGGTGTCTTAGGTTTTGTCGTAGCGTTTGCTATGTCTATGAGGGGGCGTGGACTTTTTACCGTTGCCGTTTTCACCTGCTTGTTCGTGTTTATAGTCGACAGTATTCTTTGCTTGATCTAGCATATTATAAAATACTTCTCACCCTTGTCTGGGCTATAAAATAAAAGCAACCATAAACACTTTGTTGTGGATATGGTTGCTTTGTTTATTCTTCTAGCGATTTTAAAAAAGCTTTTACAATATTTGGATCAAACTGCGTCCCCGACTTTTTAATAATTTCGTTTATTGCGTCATCTTTTGTGTGTGCCACCCTGTACGGTCTATCACTAATCATCGCCTCAAACGCCGCGGCAACAGCAATTATTCTAGAAATCAGCGGTATTTCTTCGCCCTTTATCCCTCTTGGATAGCCTGTGCCGTTCCAACACTCGTGATGTGACAAAACATAGTCTGAAAGATTTGTATATGTATCAACAGATTTTAAAATTTGATATCCTATTTCTGCGTGCCGTTTAACCTCTTCATACTCCACGCTTGTAAGGGTACTTTCCTTTTCAAGAATTTCACTATTAATTGCTATATTCCCAATATCGTGCAAAAGACTTGCCATTTCAATTTCTGCCATTAAATCCTTATCAAGACCTAATACCTTTCCTATTTTTAGACTTGTTTTGCTAATCTTTTCAGAATTTTTCTTGTGTTCTTCATCTTCTCCATTCAAAGATTTAATAATTAGTTGCACTGTTTTATTTCTCATTTTTTGGCTTTCTATAAGTTTTTTACGATACATACTTTCTTCCGCTTTTGCAAAAATTTTCATAATGTCCTGATCGCAGGAGATTTTTGTTTCGCACCCCATTGATACAGAAACTACAATATTGTTAAACTGAATATTTACAGTTTCGCTATAAATATGCTCTACTATTTTTTGTGCCTCTGCATTGCTTGTTTTTGGTAATAACAAAACAAATTCGTCTCCACCAACTCGTGCAATAACATCATTATACCTGCTATTATTTTTTAAAACATCTGAAATAATCTGCAATAGTTTATCACCTGTTTGATGTCCAAAAACATCGTTTGTAAGTTTTAGCCCGTTTACATCAAGCATTATAATAGACAGCGGTAAATTTTCTTTTGTATCTATTTTATTTAATTTTTCTTCAAAAAAATGCCTGTTATGTAGATCTGTCAATTGGTCGTGGTAACTAAGATATGAAATTTTGTCTATCTTTATCTTTTTTTCTGTATAATCTCTAAAAACGATGACGACCCCAGTAATAATACCTTGCTCATCAAAAATCGGTGCGGCACTGTCTTCCACTGGTATTTCTTTTCCCTGTGTGCTTATTAGTATTGTGTTTTCACTTAGCTCTATTTTTTTGCCACACTTTAGCACTTCTTTTACAGGGCAAGGATATTTTTGCCTTGTAAATTCGTTTACAATATTAAATATTTCATCAAATGGCTTTCCACGGGCGTTTTCAATATCCCATCCCGTGAGCTCCTGCGCCAAAACATTCATAATGTTTACATTTCCATTTTCGTCTGTGGATATTACCGCATCACCGAGGGAGTGAATTGTCGTTTCAAAAAGAATTTTGTCTTTTCTGATTTTTTCTTTAGCTTGTGTTAGCTCTTTGTTTGTTTCTTCAATTTTAAAAGTATTTTTAGAAATCTCATCTAATAAAAATGTAATTCCATTTGATAAAACTCCAATTTCATCCGTCCTATTTAAGTACTCTAGAGGCAAGTCAATAGAATTATTTTGGGTATAATTTTTTAATTCATTGCAAATTTTTATTAACGGATTTGATATAGTCTTTTGTAAAAGATATAAAAATATAGTCACAATCAAAGTAACGACAAAGAGTGTTAGCAAATTCGTGTGCATTATTCTATCCACAGGTGCTATAAGCTTTGATTCTGATATGTTGGTTATAATAATCATATTTGTGTTCTTTATCGGACGATATGAAATGTGCATCTCTTTTCCATTATAATTATATCTTGACATACCACTTTTGCCGGAAAGAATGTTTTTTACCAATTCACCGTCTAACAAGTCTTGAATATAAACTTTGCTTGTATTTTCTTTATTTGCGTATTCTGCGTTATATAAAACAAGTCCGTTATCATAAATTAGCCCCAAATCAAGACCTGCCTTGGAGCTATATTCGTTCATAATATTATTAATGTCTTCTATCAGTATATCGACTCCAACTGCGCCCAAAACTTCGTCACCGTACTTTAATGGGGTTGCAATTGTTATGGCTGATTTGTTTGTAATCAAATCAATGTATGGCGTTGTTATTGTTGTTTTATTCGCTTTAATTGTGTTTATGTACCACTGCCTTTGCGACAACTCATAGCCTGAATAAATATCATATTCGTACTCGCTGGTTATTATGTCATTTGTGCTTGTCACGGCAACAAACGCCTGTGATATATTGTCATCCAACTCACAAATATCTAATAGTTGCTTTGTTACTTTTGCAAACAAAGGGTTTTGTCTTTTGGTATCTTTGCTTTTAATTTCTCTAGCAAGGTTTATAAAATTATCATTGCTTTTTGCGTGGTCAGTTATGATTATATATTTTTGCAAAAACATCTCAACCTCTGCACACAGATGTCCTGTTTCTTCTTTTAACTGTTCTTGACCTTGCTGTATTAAATAAGACTTTACTTGATTGTTTAAATAACAGTGATAAACAAAAAATGTAATAGAGACAAACAAAAAAATAGACACACCTATTTTTTTACTATACTGCTTCTTATATTCATTATGTTTCACCCCTTTTTAACACAAAAAGGCACAATTACGATTGTTTTTTCACACAGTTATTTTAAAAATTCTAATATATAAAAAAATATTTTACAAGACACTCTAATTATATGATAGCAGATCTTTAATAAAATTCAACAATAAAGTTAAAAGATTTGCTACAATTTGTTAATTTAATCAGTTATAATTATATTTTTGTATTTTTACATTTTGCTTATTGACAAAACTATAATTCATCGCTATAATAAATATTGTGAGAACAAATGTTCTTAGTTTTTTTATTACTCACATTTTTTATTCTTCACCTTATATAACAACACAGCTTCATATGCTATGCTTTGCAAGTGTGTAGAATTTTTTGTGAGCGTGCAGGCTATTTTTTGTGTCCAAATATGCAAGCTATATTTTATCTACAACTATATAAACTTTGATTTACCTGTGATTTTACAAGTTATGTTTTACCTATAACCATATAGAAAACAAGAGGGTTGCTTTTTTGCACCCTCTTGTTCTTATTCATAAAAGGTTAGTAGTTTTTATCTGCTTCCACCACCAGAGGCTCCCCCAGAAAAACCGCCACCTCCGCCAAATGATGAAAATCCGCCACCACCAGAGCTTGATTGTGCAACTTGAGCTGCTGAATATCCTGCCTTTGCGCCAGATGCACCTGCATATGAGATTGTATTTATCATTCTCATCATTAGATAAATATCAAAAGCATCAAGCTGATTTGTATTTTGCTGATTAAATGCATATTCAGGATAAAGCTTTTTAAACTCTTGAGATACTTTATCCGCAATCTCAAATAACGACGCAAACACTAGATAATCGTCCCACAAATGAACCTCTACTGCGTTACGCTCATTTATTATTGTAAAATCCTCTAAATACTTTTTAAAACCAAACATTTCAAGCGCTCTTTGCTTTCCCTTTGGAGTAAACTCGTTTTTGTAATGTTTAATAAGATTAAAAAATGTTTTTCTCTCTACCTTTTCAACATCGCCCATCTTTTTAAGCTCTTTAAATCCTTCGAGCTCGACATCTTTAAACCAACTATCAATTTTATCATAATTACTTTTACTCCAGTTATAAAACTCTTTTTCCTGCAAAATTTTATCTCCACCAGATGCACGAACAAGCATATCATAAAGAGCTTTTTCTACCCCTTCAAAATCTGAAGATGGAGCGTTAAAAACTATTGACGCTTGCATTTTGTTTACCGATATGCCTAAAAAACTTTTTTTAGGTGTTTCTTTAATTTCTATTTTGCCTTTTTGTAGCCATCTAAGAATATATGCCGAAATAATAGCTCCATTAGATTTTACCATATTAATACTTTTCAAAACGCTGTACGACGAATTTATATTCCCACCATAAGGGATATTACGACTATAATTTACATTTTTTATGCTTTTTTTATCAATCGTATTTTCTCCTGATGAGTAATGCAAAGAATCATTAGTATTTTTAGTTTTATTTGAGAAAATTATCACTGCTACAATCGACACTAACGAAAGCAAGGGTAGCATCATTATAAATCCGCCACCATTTTCTACATCAAAATTCTCATCGTCGTAATCCAAGTCATAATCGCTATCCTCAAATGCAACCTCTATTACATCTTCAAAGGTTTTATCTGTAACCACACTTGTAGGACTGAACAAGTCAGGAGTGAAACCAACCATAACATTTGCAAAATTAATATTTCCACTTGAAGACTGTGCAAAAATCTTTCCATCTTGCGTAAAGTTCTTCTCACCCTCAAATCCAAAAGACCATATCCGTGAATTTTCTTCATTAAAAGCGACTCCATCTTTATAAATTGTAATTTTAATATGTTGTGGCTGTGAGCTTAAATCGCTTGCTATAAACCTGTGGTTAAAGCCATCTGCGTCAGAAAAACGCTTTACAAAGTTCGTCATTTTATAAGACACGGTAAACTTATGGTCACCAAGACTACCAACGCCCCAGCATAGCTCATAATCCCCGTCGCCCTTATCCACTATTCCACATTTCCCTGCCTTTTGTGAAATAGAACGCTCAACATCCCAAGCACCTTCATTTATAAATATTCGTCCACTTTCATCGGTAACAGAAAAATCTGAAATTGAAATATCCCCCAAATTCCCCTGTACAATGTACCATTCTGTTCCGCTTGCAACGGTGACATCCCACACTTGAGTTATATACGCTGTTCCGTCATCATCAAGGCGAACGGTAATATCAACATCCCTTATTGCCGGTTCATATGCAAATGCGTTTGCCGAAAAAGCTATAGCCAACACAAAAGCTACAAAAACCGCTATTATACTTCTCTTTTTCATTGTATCACGCCCTATTTAAGACATAGATGGCATTTGAGTTTTCTCTTCCTGTGTTTTTAAATACTCACGCTTGCTAAATCCCATTGGCCCCGCAATAAAGCACATTGGAATTTGACGAACAGCCCTATTAAATTTGGTAACAGTATCATTAAACACCATTCGGCTATGACGAACATTCTCCTCATACTGCTTTACGCCATCCATTGTTTCTTTATACATTTCATTAGCTTTAAGATCAGGATAAGCCTCTGCGATAGCCATCAATTTTCCCATTGCCTGAGTTATCATATTCTCCTGCTCTTCTGTTTCTTGAGCTGTACTGGTTGAATCTATTGCACGCCTTGCTCCAATTACATCCATTAGCGTTTTATGCTCGTGCTGTGAGTAGTTTTTTGTAAGGTCTGCAAGTGCTGTTAGTGCATCCCAACGGCTATTTTGCTGAACCCCAATTTGCGACAACGCATTGCCACAAAGCTCATCAAGGCTTACAAGCTTTCTTTGCGATATTACAACCCACAAAACTAAAACTGCTAAAATCAGAATAATTATCCACTGCATTTTTATTACCTCCCTGTTTTAATACATTTATTATACAATACATAACCCTAATTTATCAATATAAAATATAAGGAGCAAATTTTTATGACAAACGAACAACACCTTTATTTTGAAATGACCCCAAAAGACATAAGTTGTGCTTTAAAAGCTTATACATTTTGGGAGGATTCAAAAAACGAAACGCCAATTGACTTTATTTCACGCAAGCGAAATGTTGATTTGGCATACCTTTTAAACGAGGTTATTGAAAAAGAGCTTACTGAAACTGAGCAAGAAATATTGCGGATGTTTTATTTTGAAAATATAACTATCTCAGGCATTGCAAAAAAGCTTTGCTTGCATCGTTCTACAATAGCTAGAAGAATTGAGTGCATTAACGATAAAATACACGACAATCTTAAATACGCTATTAAGTATGAATTTGACCAAAGGGATGATTATATTGTTCCTGTTGCCGTCAGCGAGGCTCTAGCACTTTGTGCTATTAAATCCTCAAAACCGCACAATGTCGGTGGCAGGCTTTTAAAACTTCGTAAGCTTTCTGCGCTTAGTTGCTGCAAGCTTTCTAACTGTACTAAAATATCTGAAAAAAGGCTAAAAGAGCTTGAAAACGGTAAAGCAACTATAAGCATTGACGAGGCCGTTTGCCTTTCTGCTTTTTTCAATGTTAGCACAGATTATATTTTAACTGGAAAAGAATATGCAAATTAAAGGAGATTAAAATGAATAAAATTTTAGACATATCTAAACATCAGGGTAATATTAATTTTTCAAAGATGAAAGAACAAGGAATAAACGGTGTTATGTGCCGTTGCGCTTACTCTAGCAGCCAAGACACTATGTTTGAAACATACATAAAAGACGCACAAACCTGTGGCATTGCTGTTGGTGCTTATGCTTTTTGCACATGGCATTATAGCAGTGTAAGCGTTAACAAAGCCACTGCGATGCTTGCGGCTCAGTCGCAGTCTAACAAGGTTATTTCAATTTTAAAAGAAAAAAACATTACAGGTCCTGTGGCAATTGATTTGGAGCTAGAGAGCGGTGCTAAAACCGTGCTTAGCAAAGAGGATATGACCTGTGTTGCAAATATGTATTTAGAAAAGCTAAAAGATGCCGGATACACTCCAATGCTATACTGCTCAATTAGTTGGCTTTTTGATAAAATGGTGTGCAAAGATATAAAATATCCGCTTTGGGTTGCTTATTATCATTCTGACGGACTTTTAGGTAACGAGTTTCCAAAAACAAAATACGGTGATTTAATGAATTCAATTAAGGATAAAATTTGGATGTGGCAATATTCTTCAAACGGTGACGGTAAAAAATTTGGCGCATCAAGTCAGCGAATTGATTTAAACCACTGCTATATTAATTTTAATGTTGGCACAAATAACTATACTCCGCCAAAAAACAACGATTTAAATGCTAACAATATTTATACTGTTGTAAAGGGAGATACCTTGTCATCTATTGCAAGAAAGCATAACACCACACTTTTAAACCTAATTAGCGCAAATCCTCAGATTATAAACCCCAATCTTATATATTCAGGGCAAAAAATCAATATACCAAGCCATTGCTCAAAACCTACTACAACCTCCGAAAATATCAGTATCGGGAGTGTTGTGAGAGTGCGCCCCGGTGCAAAAACCTTTGACGGAAAATCCATTGCCAGCTTTGTTTTTTCAAACACATATACTGTTGACCAAATCAAAGGTGACCGTGCAGTGCTAGACCTTACAGGAATTTGCACACCGGTTAACACTGCTGATTTAATAAGGGTGGGTTGATGAAAGATTTTTTTGTAAAATACTGGCTTGAGTGCTTGTTTAGTGGAATTCTTAGTGTATTTGGCTTTTTAGTAAAAGTTATGTTTGAAAAAGTAAAACGACTATCTCTTGTAGAGCGTGGAATGCAAGCACTGCTTAAAGACCGAATAATCCACGCTTATAATCATAATATTAAACAGGGTTATTGCCCTATTTATTCGCTTGAAGGAATTTTAGATATGTATGAACAATATCACGCATTGGGTGGCAACGGCACTGTAACACGGCTTGTAAAAGAACTGGAGCAGTTGCCAACACAGGCGGGTATAACAGATGGAAAGGAGACAAAATGCAAACAATAGATTTTATAAAAGATGAGGGTTTTATCATTATTCCCGTCCTCTACATACTGGGTATGATTATCAAAGGAATTGACAAAATACCCGACAAGTACATCCCCTTGATACTACTTGCCTTTGGCTGTTGCTTTTCTATGATTTTGCTTGGAATTTCGATATCGTCATTTTTTCAAGGAATACTTCTAACTGGCACTGCCGTTTATGGAAATCAAGTTTTTAAACAAATGTCTAAAGAAGAATAATATAAAAGGTCGAGGCACAATAGCGCTTCGACCTTTTTGCTTTATCTACCTGTTTTAAAGTTTTCTACAATTGCATCAAATGTTTTATCCACTTTGGCAATGCCCCAGTTTTGATATAACTGAGTTTCAAACCCGTTGCCGTCATTGCTAATTTGAACAAAATTATTTACATCATCAATCATTAGCGCACACGCAACTAAAGGTCCAAAACCAACTGCCGATGCTAAAATTGTAAAAATCAAAAGATTGCCCGGACTTGTAATAAGACTATCATTATAAATCGGCGCCTTTTGCTCAAGCCTTTGGTGCAACTTATAAAAATACACAAACTTGTATATTCCAAGGGTTAAAATATTTATAAGAATTACAAGCCAGATGTTTTTTAATTCTGCCCCATCCCCCACACACAATGCGTCAACCGTTTTGGATAAATCATCAATCACCTTTATAAACGAGTATGCGCAAAAAAGTGCAAGTGCAATCCATAAAATTAAAAACAATCTTATTGCTATGTTTACCAAAGTGCCCGTTTTAAAAAATATTGTATCTATAAGCCCTGCCACAAACCCGAGTGGAACTCCAATAACTAAAACTCCGACTATGCTGATTATTACGGGATAAAACAAATTCATAACACTAAACTTTTTCAGTGATATGGTGCATACCGAAAAATCATCCATTCGTATCGCTCCTTTTAATTTTTCCTACTATTTTAACTTATTTATATAGCGTATGCAAGTGGGCAACTGTTAATTGACTATGTAATTTAAAGTTTGTATAATTAAAGCTATCAAAGCACACGGAGGTGCCTTTATTTGAAAAAAATTCGCTCTTGTATTCGGAACTTTTTACGCTACTTTAACTACCATATTTTATGGCGGTTTATATTTTTAATTAACTGTGTTTTTCCCGTTGATAAAAAAATGGTTGTTTTTGCAGACAGCTACAGCAAAACTCTTACAGACAATATGCAGTGTATTTATGATGAGCTTAAAAAGCGTGAGGGATACAAATTTGTTTTTTGCCTTGCCCCTGAAATAACTGGAAAAAAAATGCGTGATATGTTTAACTTATACTTTAGTTTTATGCGTTTTTGCAAATACTATGCTCGTTGTGGTACTCTTATTTTGACTGATAGTTATCTTCCCGCCTTTGCTTGCAAGCCTCGGCGAAACACAACAGTTATCCAGCTTTGGCACGCTTGCGGTGCTTTTAAAAAATGGGGATATTCAACCGTCGAAAATGACTGGGGAGCTGATAAAAAAGCGTTAAGGCGTTACCCTTTACACAACTGTTACTCAAAAGTTTGTGTATCTTCTGAGTCTGTTATTCCTTTTTATGCACAAGCTTTTAACTGTGATGAGAGCATAATTAAAGCTGTTGGTGTTCCAAGAACTGATGTGTATTTTGATGATGATTTCAAGGCAAAAGCAAGGCTAGAGCTTACAGATAAAATACCGAATATTGGTGACCGAAAAATAATACTGTACGCTCCAACTTTTAGAGGTGCCAATGTAAAACTTGCTTATACCGATGCAAAAATGGACTACGAACTGCTAAAATCATCTTTAAGTGATGAATATGTTATTATCAACAAATTTCATCCATTTATAGATTGTGGTTCAAGTATTGATGAGGAGTTTGATGATTTTGTTTTCAATTCTCCTAAAGGAATAGATATTTCCACGCTTTTATGCGCAAGCGACATTGTAATTAGTGATTATTCCTCGCTAATTTTTGAATACTCTTTGCTTGCGCGTCCTATGATTTTTTTCGCATATGACCTTGAAGAATATGACAAAGAACGAAGCTTTTATTACCCTTATCGCGACTTTGTACCTGGTGATATTGTTGCAAACACAAGCGAAATTATTGAATCTGTTTTAAAAACTCAAAATGATTTCAGCCCCGAAAAAGTAAATTCGTTTTGCAAAGAATTTATGAATAGTTGTGACGGTAATTCTACAAAACGCATTTTAGAATGGATAAAATAAAAAGTAAACCCTCCTATTGTATTGTTCACAAAGGAGGGTGTTTTTTATTCTCTATGCCATTTTACACCTTGTGGTGTGTCCTCAAGAGTTATTCCTTGAGCTTTTAAATCGTCTCTTATTTCATCTGCAAGTTTAAAGTCTTTGTCTTTTCTTGCTTTGTTTCTTTTCGCAATAAGCTCTTCTATTTTATCATCAATAGACTGTGATTTTCTATTATAAACAAGGCCTAACACTCCGCAAAGTTCGTCAAACAAGTCAATTGCAAACTGGCAAAGCTCTTGCGATGAATTTTCATTTAAAATATTAATGTTTATATCTCTAACTAAATCAAACACTGCTGCAAGTGCGTCCGCAGTATTTAAGTCATCGTCCATAGCTTTTATAAACTGCTCACGGCGTGATGACAAATCCTGCATTATTTTTGCGTCCATAGGATTTGATTTTTCACTAGAATTTTCAAGGGCGAAATCCAACCCATCACGACAAGTATAAAGCCTTGACAGCCCCGCCTTACACTGCTCAATTACCTCTACACTGTAGTTTATTGGGCTTCTATAATGTGAGCTTATCATAAGATATCTTATTGGCTCATAACCATATTTTTCTGCAACATCACGAACGGTAAAGAAGTTTCCAAGTGACTTTGACATTTTAACATTATCAACATTTATATAGCCATTGTGCATCCAATAATTTGCAAAAGGCTCACTATTACAACACTCACTTTGTGCAATTTCATTCTCGTGGTGCGGAAAAACTAAATCTTGGCCACCACAGTGGATGTCAATCGTATTGCCCAAATATCTGCGAGCCATTGCAGAGCATTCAATATGCCACCCAGGTCTGCCCTTGCCCCAAGGGGAATCCCAATAAGGCTCATCAGGCTTGGCAGATTTCCAAAGCACAAAATCCATTGCTTGCTTTTTCAACTCTCCAATATTTATTCTTGCACCCGCCTCTAAATCTTCTAACGGTTGGTGTGAAAGTTTACCATATTCTTCAAACTTGTTTGTTGAAAAATACACATCACCATTACTCACAGGATATGCATAACCTTTATCCACAAGGGTTTTTATAATGCTAATTATCTCGTCTATATTTTCTGTTGCCTTTGGGTGAATTGTAGCTTCCATAACATTCATACCCTTAGCATCTTTTTCGTATTCTTCAATATATTTTTTTGAAACTTCTTCAAAAGACAAGCCTTCCTCATTTGCTCTTTTAATTATTTTATCATCAATATCCGTAAAGTTTTGAACAAAGGTAACCTCATTACCTCTATATTCTAAATAACGGCGAAGAACATCAAACACACAAATTGGTCTTGCGTTTCCAATGTGTATAAAGTTATACACCGTTGGACCACAAGCATAGATTTTAAATTCACCTTTTTTTATTGGAATTAGTTCCTCTTTTTTTCTTGTCAGCGTGTTAAAGATTTGCATTTTATTTTTCCTCCAGTTTTAACGCTAGTTCATTTATTAGATTTTCAAGCCTTGCAAACTCCTGTGCAACAGGGTCAGGAACATTGACTTGGTCAAGGTTATCCACTCTCATTCCATCCCTTTTTACAACTCTTGCAGGCACACCCACCGCTGTGCAATTTGGCGGAATTTCTTCTAACACTACGGCACCAGCAGCAATATTTGTATTGTCCCCTATTTTAAACGGACCTAGCACCTTTGCTCCAGAGCCTATCATAACATTGTTACCAATTGTTGGGTGACGCTTGCCACAGTCCTTACCAGTTCCGCCAAGTGTAACACCTTGATAAATTGTTACATCGTCACCAATTTCTGTGGTTTCACCAATAACAACACCTGTACCGTGGTCTATAAAAAATCTTTGCCCAATTTTTGCGGCTGGGTGAATTTCTATACCCGTTTTTTTCACTGCTCGCTGAGAAATATATCTTGCGATAAAAAACATTTTTTTATTATAAAACCATTGTGCTTTTCTATGCATTCTTATTGCTTTAAGTCCGGGATAAAGAAGAAGAACCTCAATAGTTGACCTTGCTGCAGGGTCTCTATCCTTTACGCAGGCTATATCTTGTTTTAATCTTTTGAACATATAAAGCACCTCCAAATAAATCTATAAAAAATAAAATCGCTCCCATCACCAATAGGTGACAGAGGCGATATTTCGCGGTTCCACTCTGAATTTATAACTCAAAAATCGATAACGGCGACAACCGCATAAAGATACTAAGCCTTTTAAAAAGCTGTTCCCAATATGTGCTAACAGGTGCATTTCTCCAAAAAAACATAAGGAATACTCTCAGCATTATGTTTCCCTCTCTTGTATGCTTTAAAAATGGATACTTATCCTGATAAAACGCATTTATAATATTAAAATTTACACACATATATTTACAAAATATTTTTTATGCTTTGTCTTTCACATTTAAATGACAGAGAAAATTAAGCGTAAAACTATTTGCGGTTATTGTACCACATTAATGCTATTTTGAAAAGTCTATAATTTTGCTACTCTCTATAATATATATAGCACCTGAAACTACTGTTAAAATCGCTGTAATTCCAAGCAAAATATTTGAAACAAGTGCAAGTGGTGCAGTCGTAGGGATAAGGCCTATATACTCAAGCTCTTTTAATAGCATTATAAGAATTGTAAAGGCCATTTGGCTTATTGTTTTTACTTTTCCCCAAATATTTGCAGGTATTACAACTCCTTGTGCGCTTGCAACAAGCCTTATTGAAGTCACCGCAAATTCTCTAGTTAAAATTACTAGAACAATCCAAATGTTACAAAGTCCTAATTGCATAAAAGCAAGCAATGCTGCTGTTGTTAGCATTTTGTCTGCAACTGGGTCTGTCAACTTACCAAACACTGTAATCTGATTTTTTCTTCTAGCTATATTGCCGTCAAGTGCATCTGTAATGGCAGCTATTGAAAAAGTAATTATTCCCCAAAGATACCGATGGGGGATATCCATAATAATTGCCGCAAGAAAAACTGGGGTCATAACCATTCTAAAAATCGTAAGCTTGTTTGGTGTGTTCATTGCTACCTCCCGTTTACTTTTCTATTGCTTTACCTAAAAGGTCGTACTCCTTAACGCCTAAAATTTGAACATCTACAAAATCACCATTTTGCAACGCATTTTGGCAAGTAAAAAACACTCTGCTATCAATATCTGGTGCATCTCTATAGCTTCTGCCGTGATAACTATCACTATATGCATCGTATCCTTCTGTTATCACTTTGAAGGTTTTTCCTATGCACTGCTCGTTGCTATCCATAAATATATCATATTGTGCTTGCATAATCAACTCTCCGCGGTGATTTTTTTCACCTTCGTCCACCTGATTTTCGAACTCAGCGGCGGGCGTTCCCTCTTCTGCCGAGTATGCAAAACAACCGAGTCTGTCGAATTTTATCTCTTTTACAAATTCGGCAAGATTCTCAAAAGACTGCGCTGTCTCCCCCGGAAAGCCCGTAATAAAAGTTGTTCTAATCACAACATCCGGAATTCTATTTCTAATTTTTGAAATAAGCTGAGTAAGCTCTTGCCTTGAGCCAGTTCTATTCATCATTTTTAAAACTTTTGAGTCAGCGTGTTGGAGCGGTAAGTCTATATATTTCAATACTTTTTCTTGTTTTGCTATTGTGTCAATTAACTCGTCGCTCAAAAAGTCTGGATAGCAGTAAAGTAGCCTAATCCACTCGATTCCGTCTATTTCACAGAGTTTATCCAGAAGGGTTGGCAACATAAGTTTGTCATAAATATCAAGGCCATAGCGTGTAGTATCCTGTGCTACAACAACAATCTCTTTAACTCCCGATTGAGCCAAAGCATTTGCCTCTTCTATAATATCTTCCATAGCTCTGCTTCTAAAACGACCACGAATTTTTGGTATTGCACAATATGTACAGCAATTTGAGCAACCCTCTGCTATTTTAAGATATGCCCAATGCTGAGGGGTTGTGAGTAATCTTTGACCATTTAGTGGCAATTCTTCCTTTGGTGGAAAATCTATAATGCTTTTCCCTTCGATTGTATCTTTGCAAATTTGTGCAATATTTTCATTCGCCCCTATACCTATTATAGAGTCTATTTCTGGAATCTCTTCTATCACTTCTTGCTGATATCTTTGTGCCAAGCAACCAGTAACAATAACTTTTTTAACTTCGCCATCTTCTTTAAGCTGGGCCATTTCCAAAATATTTTCTATAGCTTCCCTTTTTGCATCCTCAATAAATCCGCAAGTATTTATAATTACTGCGTCTGCACCAAACGCATCATTCACTATTTCAAAGCCTGCCTGTTCAAGTTTTGCCAGCATAAGCTCTGCATCAACCTGATTTTTGGGACAGCCAAGAGAAATCATCCCTATTTTATACATTGCTCCCAAACTCCTGTTCCTCAATTGCATTTTTTATATCGCTATATTGATATCCTAGTCGCATCAAC
The DNA here is from genome assembly GCA_012519975.1 of Clostridiales bacterium. Lineage (GTDB taxonomy): Bacteria > Bacillota > Clostridia > Oscillospirales > Acutalibacteraceae > RZYX01. The sequence continues at coordinate 8,514 of JAAYPE010000045.1, read as the reverse complement.
GCATTTATTGTACGCCTAAGCTCTTTTTCATCAGACAAATTTCTAGACGAAAACTTAGTATTTAGTAAGTTTATAATACACTCTTTCTCGTCAGTGTCAAGTTCTTCCACGGCATTTTCCGCAATTTCACGGGGAATTCCACGGCTTATTAATTCTTGACGAATTCTAAAAGCACTCATTCCTTTTCGTCTTAAAAGCTCTTGCGAAAGTCTTATTGCATATTCTTCTTCGTTTATAAGCCCAAGCTCTTCAATAGCGTTTACAACATCTTGCGCTACTTGCTTATCCACCATTTTTTGCTCAAGTTTTTTTACAAGCTCTTTTTTGCAGTGGTCACGCCTTGATATAATATCAAGAGCCCTATTGTAAGCACGGCGAAAACTAACCGCCTCGAGAAATGCAGTTAGTTCGTCTTGCGTAATATCATCGCCATTTATAATTTTGCTTGAATACCAAAAATCAGAATCAACAGTTGCCACATATTCGCCATCGGCACTAATATGAATTTTGTTGCCCTTGCCATTTTTTGCTGTAATTTTCATTATTCATCATCAACCGCAATATCTAATTTTGCCTTTGCAGTTGCAGCCGTTTCGGGAATTTTTTTGCCTGCATTTTCTTTAGGGTTTTTATACCCTGCTTTTAATTGCTCGGCTAGTTTGGCTTGATTTTCTTTAATTTCATCTTCAATAGATTTTCTTAATTCTTCATCTCTAGACAGCAAATCCTTTACATTATCCCTGCCTTGACCAAGCCTTGTTTCTCCATATGAGAACCACGCACCACTCTTTTTAACAACATCAAGCTTAACTCCAATATCAAGTATTTCACCCTCTCTTGAAATACCTTTACCATACATAATGTCAAACTCTGCTTCCTTAAATGGAGGTGCAACCTTGTTTTTGACTATTTTTGCCCTTGTGCGTGAGCCTACAAACTCGTTACCCGTTGCTTTGAGCTGCTCAATTCGCCTAACATCTATTCTAATTGATGAGTAGAATTTTAACGCACGACCACCCGTTGTAGTTTCTGGGTTACCATAGCTTATGCCTATTTTTTCACGCAACTGATTTATAAATATTATAATTGTATTAGTTTTTGCTATTACACCTGCAAGTTTACGAAGTGCCTGAGACATAAGTCTTGCGTGCAAACCAACATAGGAGTCGCCCATTTCGCCCTCTATTTCCGCTCTTGGAACTAGAGCCGCAACAGAATCAATAATTATAACGTCCATTGCACCCGAGCGTGCGAGAGCCTCTGCAATTTCAAGTGCTTGCTCGCCGTTATCTGGTTGTGAAACGAGCAGTGAATCAACATCTACACCCAAATTTGAAGCGTATACAGGGTCAAGAGCGTGCTCTGCGTCAACAAAAGCCGCCTCCCCTCCCATCTTTTGAGCTTCTGCAACAACATGAAGGGCCAAGGTAGTTTTACCTGATGATTCTGGACCATATATTTCAACAATTCTACCCCGTGGCAAACCACCAATTCCCGTTGCTGCATCAAGTGCTATAGAACCTGTCGGAATTGCTTCTACATTCATAGAGTCGTTTTGTCCAAGGCGCATAATAGCTCCTTTACCATATTTTTGCTCAATCTGCGCAAGAGCCGTATCAAGTGCTTTCTTTTTATTATCAGCCACTATTATAACCTCCGTTATTAAACAATGATAAGCACAAATGTTCGTCTGGAAATCATTATATAATATTAAACTTTAAAAAGCAATAGGAAAATCAAAAATTATACTAATTTGAAATTTCGCTTGCTTTTTGTCACCAAATTTGATAATATGTTTCTGTTATGATTGTAAAGGAGGTGCTGACAAAATGGCAAAATGTGAATTCTGTGATAAGGGCGTTTCCTTTGGAATTGCTGTTTCTCACTCTCATAGGCGCTCAAATAGAACTTGGAAGCCCAACTTAAAAAGAGTTAAAGCAGTTGTAGACGGTTCTCCGCGCAGGGTGTACGTCTGCACTCGTTGCTTGCGTTCTGGCAAGGTTACTCGCGCAGTTTAAGTGAAAACTTTTTTTAAAATAAAAACGAAGCTCCTTATTTTTTATAGGGTAGCTTCTTTTTTACTGTAAAAACACCTGAATGTGCAATGTATATAGCATAATTACACTTTGTAAACATCGCCAGTGGTATGGGTAAAGTTATTATAGTTTAATGCATTTAAAATAACTAAAACATTTATCCGTGTTAATAAAAATGATATAATAGCTCCAAGTAAAAATGAATTTTTAAAAATAAAGGAGTGGAACTATGACTTGGGATGATGTTGTGGATATTTTGTTTGATGGTTCAGAAAAAGAAATAAAATCATTGAGATGTCCAGACTGCAATGGAAAAATCACTACAATCTATAATGTGAACAACAACAGTCTTAAAGTTTTGTGCAAAAGCTGTGGTTATAATTCTGTATTAAATGGGTGTGAAAGTATTCCGAACTGTTTTCGGATAAGGTAAACTTAATATTTGAGAGAAAAACCTACTACAAAAGAGTAATATGAGATTATAAAATGGTTTGAGGAAAAATAATATCAAGGGCAACACTTCGATGAATATGTTGCAAAAATCTATGTTTCGTTATGGAAGCAAAAAATAAAAATCTACTTTTATAAGCGTAATAAAATTCTAATACTATTCACTAAAGAATTTTGCGCTTTTGTAAGGCCCTTTTTATATGTTAACCATCAAAAACACACTAAAAATCGCTTTAAGCTATAGCGAATATCATAGTTAGATATCGGCTTTTCACCGTTTATGTATTTAATTTAATTTGGAAAAAATAACACTTTCACTATCAAAATAAAACTTGTTGTTCCCATTAGAAACACTTTTTCGCCGTCTCCAGCTATTCTATAAAACAAGAATTTGCAACGATTTCTTCGATGTCTTGCTCTTTTGTGATTTTAATTCCTTGCTTAATTATGATATAATTTAAACTGGAAAAGAGAACACACAAGGGATGTTGTAGTCCCCTGATATTTCTTGGTATGATATAATTAGAAATACATTAAGGAGGTGTTGCAAAAAGGTTGTAGTCCCCTGATATTTCTTGGTATGATATAATTTCGCAACTTAGATAAAAATGCTTTTATTAGTTGTAGTCCCCTGATATTTCTTGGTATGATATAATTTTATCTATATCGTAGAAAATACAAATCCAGTTGTAGTCCCCTGATATTTCTTGGTATGATATAATAGGGACAAAAGATACCGCTAGACGAGAAGTCTGGCGGTATTTTTTGTTGTTTTAAAATAACAAATAAGCTCTGTATATGCACTCTTTACATATCAAATTTCAATAAATAGATAGCTGTTCGTACGGCTCTGGCCCTTCGCCTGTGGTTAGTTTTCCGACAAGAATTTCAATCGATGAATACTGCTTTTCTGTTAACACAAGTAATCTAACTGAGCCATTATCAGGAAGATTTTTATATATTCTTTCCTTGTGCTTTGATACTGCATCATAGCCATTGCAAACACGAGAATAAATAGAATATTGAACCATTGTATATCCATCTTTTAATAAAAAGCTTCTAAATTGAGTTGCCACCTTTCGCTGTTGCTTACTTGTTACTGGTAAATCAAAAAATATGAGTATTCTCATAAACTTATTCATATCGGTGGAGTCTCAGCTCTGCCAACTCAGGCAGAACTAGCTCTTCTTTCACTTTATTATAGCATGAACTTAAACTTTGGACTGATTTTTCAATAGCATAAGCCACGCTATGATTTTTATCACCCGACTTAATATCTACATTAAGTAAATTGAACAAATTATGCTTAATTTCGGGCGTAAAATCTTCATTTTCACCTATATTTAAAGCAACAAATAAATCAACAACAGGCCTAAAAGGTTCTATTATATCATCGGCTAAATTAAAGTTATTTAATTCGCTACAATGGTGAATACCAAGCGAAGTTTCAAATCCATATGTGGCTAAATTTCTTGCTATGACGCCTCTTAATATTGAATATCCATAGTTTAATGCTGCATTAGTCGTATTCTCAATACTTCTTGTAAAATCTTTACCAAAAAGCATTTTAAAGTATTTTGAGGCAACTATTGCTTCAACATTAGTTGTATCCCCCGATTGAACCCTTGACCTTAACGCTCTTATTTTTTCGTGTCCTTCTATTCCACAAAACTCAAGACATCTAGACTGATTTTCTATTTTTGATATTATGATTTGTTGCCAAAGCCTTTTAAAAAAAGGCTTTGTTTGATTATATTGAAGATTTATCATTCTTAGTTGTCTTGAATGAGTGTTTATTGGTAGCATAACAGCGGTTGGGAGATGCTCTTTATTGCAAACAAATAACGTTACACCATAGTCTGAAAATTTTGACAACACATATGAACTAATGGACACATAATGGCTCTCTACCATAACACAGCTAATATCTTCGATTGGTATCGATTTATTAAAACAATCACTTTTTATTATTAATTGATTGTCTTTAGAGCTCAAAGTAGCTGAGCTTGCTAAAACAATATTTTTGTAGGCCATTCTTAATCACCTTCAGTTATTTAAAATACTGTCTCTTTTCTTTTCCAACTTTATAATAGTTTCCAAGCATATCTACATGATACTTTTCTATTGATTTTACAGTTTTTCCTATTGAGCGAATTTTATAAGTATTGTCGTGGTTGATAGCTGTTATCGCTCCTGTTGAACTATCTAATCCTGAATAATATAACATTATTTCACTAACGATTAGTTGTTTAGGAAGCGAGCTTTTACTATTAATTAATGATAATTTCATATCCCTTCTTCCGGTTACTTTTAATAACTCATTGGGATAAAGTGAAAATATAAAATTCTCATCACTCATTTCCACCCAATAATCCTTTGGTTTATTAGCAACACAAGCCTTATTAGGTAAAGTTTCTTTTAAAGTATCTGGTACATAAATTGGGACAAAATAATAACCCTCATCTTCTACAAAGAAAACATCAACACGAACCATTCTATCATTTTCAGCTACGCCATTTCCTTTATGCACCGATACATTTAAGTTTGATTTTTCTAACAGTTTCACTTTCTTTACTAGTGGTCCTTGTTTGCCTGATTTTGTGGGTTTATAAAACGGCTTTGCAAAAGCCATTTTTGCATCACCACCAAACATTTCTAATTGCTCTTTAAGTGCGTTATACAGTCTTGTATCGCTTGATGGATTGTAATAATTCTTTAGTTCCCCGTTTTTATCAAATTTTAAATCGCTAAGGGGTCTCTTTAAAATTACATACCCTTCATCCTCAAATTTTGAGCTCTTAATTGTTTCCTTATGTGCTGCACCTGTCACTTTCCTCCTCGGTCTTCTAGAAACAAAACACGGATTTATCTCATCTAAGTTTACACCTTCATAATTAGACAAAGGGACTTCTTTTAACATTTGCTTTGGATTATTGCATAAGCGGATATCTAACTCTTTTCTAAAATCCTTCCACGGCAATGGAAATCTATCTATTACTTCACCTGTTCGCAAGTTTATAATCTCGGAACCATTATCGTGTTGCATATACTCTATCTCTTGATATTTTGAGTATTTTGAGATTTTATTTATCATCCCGTCAGTTACACAAGCAACAACCACCGCATCTACAGCGTGATGCAAATCACCATCTTCACGAATTTTCTGAATACCCCATCTTTTGCGGGCATAAGAGGTAACTACGCCATTGACTGCAGTTACCCTTTTCTTTTTATTAGTCACAGTTGGTGCAAATTCCAAGTAATCATTTATTAAATTATACATAACTTTACTTATATATTTTGTATCTTGCAAGTTTCTTTCTTTAAATCCATTTAAATCGCTGTCTGTAAAGTTTTCTTTTAAAAGTATTTGACGCTTTTGATAATTTCTTACATTGTTTGTTACCCAAACGATAAAATCTTCTTTCTTTTTACCTTCTAAATACTGAAGTGGCAATCTATTTCCTTTTTGACGATTTTCCCGAGTTTTTACTAAAACTTTATTTTTATACCCATCATCAAAACTTATGCTATAAGGCATTATATGGTCTACATCCACATATCCAACTTCAAATAATCTCTCCACTTTTATTGATTCTAATGAGTATGGGCAAATGCCTCCTTGCTCCTCCCATAATTTAAGCTTTACAAAATCCATCCCTGTTGGATTGATTTTATTAAATTCTTTCTCAATTCGTTCTTTAATTCTGTCATTTACTACTTTATTTTCGTTCATTTCCTTTTTAATTTTTTCACGCTCTTTGTAATTTTTAGACATCTCTCTTGATAATTCAATATTAACAAAAGTAGGGCTACAACCTTGTTCTCTTATTATTGCATTAAAAACTTTTATGGTTTGAGATACAGCTCTTCTAACAACTGGGCTAGTGATATTATCAAACTCATCTATAACTATCGGTAAATATTTTTGCTTTTCAAAAACTTTGTGTCTTTTAAAATCATATCCCGCTAATGTGCACGCTTCGTCATATCTTTTCCCTTCTTCTAAATACGGTATCAATTTGTTACAAGCTTTAATTGACAAATGCCCAAACTTAGAAAAACCTGACAAAGATAAAACCGCCTCAATTTCTTCACTTGTGGCTCCTCGTTCGCTTAAACATTCTTTAATATTTTTATCCGTTTTATAAACAGACAAAACATATCCTATATCATTTAACCTTTGTTTATCACAAGTTTTAATATATCCTTTTGATATTTTGTCAAAAGCTATTCTTATTTTATGGTAAGACTTTAGATGTTCAAATTTAGTCTTCTTTTCAACTTCATAAATAGTTTTTTTACCATAGTTGATTGAGCCAAATCTCTCTTCCTCAGTTAGATTTAACTCTTTCCTAATTCTGCTATAATTTAAGCTTGCCACCTTATGAGACAAATCTATCAGCAATTTTCTTTCATCATTTGTTAAAGAACGGCTGTTTTGATATGTAACAATTCTAAGATTGTTTACATTTTGCAATAATGAGAAAAGCTCAAAAGAATAACTAGACTTTGGCGCTCTAAGTTCACCATTTTCTTTTTCAAATGTGCATTTTCCAATCATTTTTTCTATTTGATTACCACCATAAGGGCTTTTGCCACCTGGGCCTTCATCAAACGCCCTCTGGGACATTAAGATTTCTGTATATTTCTCTTCTATTTCTTCAGATGCAAAAGACATATCTAAATTGCGTTGCTTTGCAAATATCTTCTGCACCTCGTCTAAAACTAAATCTCTGCTAAAGGTGTTAGAATAACTTTCACTCTTATTGCGTTTATTTTCAGAAAATTTAATATCTTTGTATAGCATTTCTCCAATAGTTCTATAATCTTTTGACTCAAGCAACTCTTCATTTTCCTTAACTGCTTTTAAAAGCTTTCCAGCTTCTTTTTCATTTGCGTCTGATTTTCGATTAGATTTAAACCCTCTTCTTTGGGCAATATGAATTAAAACCCGTGCAAACTCTTCATCACTAAGGGATTCATCTAAAGCAATAAACCTAATTTCATAAATATCTCTTAATTGCCCATCATATAAGCAGTCTAATTGGCTTTGGGTTAATATATTTTCATTTACAATTAAATTCTTTATTCTATCTAATCTATGCTTATGTCTGCGTAATCTTCTTCTAGCTCCCCTTGCATCTCTGCGCGGTTTTGCAAGGGAGGAGCCGTCTTTCGAATTTTCAGCAACATCAAAAATTCTTGAGCCAAACTTTATAATTCTTTTAGGCTCGTCACTATGATCCAATTCTAGCACAGCATATCCAACTGAAGTAATACCAATATCTAATCCTACGCTATAAGACATTTTTATACATCTCCTACCAAAATATTGTATATCTCTAATTATACGATAATCTTATTTAAAAACAAATCTTTTAGATGTATAAAACTTTCTTTATCCTGTTTTTGGGACAAAAAGATAACGACTCACTAAAAATAGCAAGTCGTCATAGCTTTTCAGTGTACTACTTTATTGTAGTGACCTGATAGTTCTTGGTATGATATAAGAACTAATTATACAATAACATATAATAATAACTTTGTAAACATCTATAATGCAAACTTATAAATAAACTATCTATATTATAATTATTTTTATTTGCTTGCAAAAATGTTTCGACAACCCTCTATATTAACAAACTATTAACAAATTATACACTCACTTTTATTCAATATATGTTATAATTTTATAGTATTTTGACTTTTAGTCTCTTTATTTTATAAAATCCTACGAAAAACAGGTGTTATAATGAAAGAAAAATTTTTGAAACTTTTAAAAAATAAAACATTTATAGTTATTGTAGTTATAGCCGTGGCCTCTACTGGCATTGCTTGCTATTTTAAATTTAGCGACAAAGGTACTCCCGTGTCACTTGCAAAGGTAGATAAAGGTAGCGTCGAGCAATTTTTTGAAACGAACGCAGTTATAGAATCGGGTAGTCAAAGCAATTTTCAAATACTTGAGGGAACAAAGGTTACCACTGTAAATGTTGGCCTTGGTGACGATGTAAAACAAGGCGAT
>JAAYPE010000044.1 GCA_012519975.1 Clostridiales bacterium | reverse complement strand
TTAATTAGGTATTGATTATTGAACCTGTCCTATAAGAAGGATAGAAATTAGAAGTGCCAAAACAGCGTATGTTTCAACCATAGCTGCAAATGTGATTGCCTTACCGTTTTGGTCTGGCTTTTTAGCAACAATGCCAACACCTGCTGCTGCAACACGGCCTTGTGCAACACCTGAAAAATATCCAACAAAAGCAATTGGAAGTGCTGCTACAAAAAGACCTAGTCCTTGCTCAAGAGAAAGCTCTGCTGTAATTTTGTTCATAATCATAAATGCTGCAAGGAAACCATAAAGACCTTGTGTACCTGGAAGAATTTGAAGAATAAGAACCTTACCAAATTTTGAAGGATCCTCTGAGATTACACCTGCACCAGCCTCACCAACAATTCCAACACCTTTTGCTGAACCCATACCTGCGAAAATTGCAGCACACGCTGCTCCTAGAATTGCAAAAACTATACCCATACTCATAATTTTGTTTCCTCCTTAAATTTAAATGTTTTAGAGTTTACACTTAAAGGTGCGAAAAGTCTTCCTCCACCTTCATAGAACTTTGAAAAGAACTCAACATATTGGAGCCTGTTTGTGTGAACATAAGCGCCAATTACATTGATTGCCAAATTCAAGGTATGACCCAACACACATATTACAACGAATGCGATTGGATTACCTATCATTGCTGCAAGCATATTAATAACCGAAGCTATAACGCCTGTGCAAAGACCAAGTGCCAAAAGCCTTGAATAAGAGAGTATGTCTCCTAAATATCCTGATGCTGCACCATAAAGTGCATTCAAGCCACCTAAGAATTTACCAATAATTCCTTTTGCTCCTCTACCGTGTGTCAATACTATTAATACTGCTCCAACTATAAGTATAATGTTAAACACACCAGTTGCAGGACCTGTCAAGAAATCATAAATAAACTTTGTGCTTTCTTTGTTGAGTGCTTCTCCACCAATTTGACTATTTATAATTGGAAGAACTCCAAAAAGAATCATAATAATTGGTATATTATCAAAGATACCATCCATCAAATGACCTTTTCTTGCCTTTGAGTATAAATCTACACAATGAGCAAGCGTTAAATGTAAAATTCCTAAAAAGAAAGCAAATAACAAAAAGTCTGTGGTGTATTTAATAGGCTCAAACCAATAAAGGTGCTTTTCAGCTATTATGGTAATTCCTAAATATGTTGGAAGGTCACCAAACCAGCTGTTTAACATTACGCCCCAAAAGGTTGTTCCTATTCCGCAACAAAGGCCATAGTTTACAGCCTTTGCCTTATCGCCTTCTGGCTTATATTTAAGCTTAATAAACAAGGTTAAAATGACCATTAAAAGTCCATAACCTGCATCTCCAAGCATAAGACCAAAAAAGCAATAATAAAAATATGGCATAATCACATTGGGATCAACATCACTGCTACTTGGTGGTGAATACATATTAGTGACAGACTCCATTGTAGAAGCAAGCGCACCATTTTGAACCGCTACTGGAACTTCATCATTCTCATAGTCAGGGTCAGTTACACTAATTGCAACATCAAAATGCTCCTCGAGCTTGTTTACAAGTGCGTCAACCTCAACTTGTGGAATGTATCCCGATAGAATGAAAATGTTTTCGCTCATTGAGATTTTATCAAGAGATTTGTACTTGTCTGTTCTAAGAGTAAAATAATCAATGAGAAATTCAATTTGCTCTCGATCTTCGTTGTACGCCTTTATCTTTTCCTCACAATTTAAAATTTCTTTGTTGCACTCTTCAATCTTTTTTTGCATACGATTTAGCCTGTATTCCGGCGCGTGCTTTGTGGGGTCAGACGGGTTTACAAAACCAAGTCCCCTTAATACTTGCTCAAAATCTTTTGCATCATCTTTATGGCAAATTGTTACAACACAGGTTTGAGTTTTGTCTGCAGAAATAATCTTTGCATCAAAATTTACCTCTGGCAATTCCACAGCGATGGCTGAAAACAAAGACTCCCTATCATAGAATTTTGGGATACTTCCAATAAAAACGGATGTTTGAACTGTCCCCCTAAACGATGACGGGATATCTAAATCTATCCAAGGCATAATAGAATCAATAGCGGTTTGCGCCCGAACAATCTCTACCCTGTTATCTTGTATTTCTTTATAAAGCGCATTGATTCCATAGCATTTGCTTAAAATTGCGTCAGCTTCTTGAGCCTTGAAGAAAAATTCTGATACAGACATTTCTTTTCTTGGAGCAAAAGAAGCAAGCATTGAGCCTTTTTCAGGCACATATTCATTTAAAATATCCAGTGCGGATGTTGCAATGCTATGAAACTTGTCAAGCTGAGACAGCGCAGTGGATGTAGACAGCTTGTAGAGCTTGTCTGTGTCTGCTTCAACATTTGAAAATTCTATAACACCATATTGCTGAATAAGGTCCATTATAGTTTTACTATCACTTAGCATTGACAAAATTTCTATGCGTTTCATTTCCAAAATCGCCATATAGAAAACACCTCCTTATAAATAATGTTCATAAAAATCAAAGTGTTTGCGGGATTACATGCTTGACAACAGCGTCAATAGAAGCACTAAGCTTTTCCTGAACTTGCTTATGGAGTTCTCGACTTTGCGCCCCAGCTTCATCTTGGGCGTTTGCAAAAATTTGGTCTGCTTTTTCTTGAGCTTTCTGAATAATCTGTTCTTTTTCATTTGATGCGGATACCATTGCTGATTCAAGAATTGACTTTGCGTCATCTTGTGCAGCTTTGATTATATCTGCCGCTTTGTTTTTAGCAAAAAGCTCTTTTTCCTTTGCGTCTTTCTCAGCTTCAAGAACTTGATTAATCATTTCAGATGCCATATTTACTAATCACCCTTTCAATTTTTTAAATTTTTATTCTGCTTTGACATAATTAAAACAAAAACAATATTCTATTGCTACATATTACCATGTACCAACTCTTGTATTATATCACACGTCATAAAAAAATCAACTGATTTCTCGAAGTAAAAGCTCGTTATTTTTGTTAAAGATTAATCAAAAAACGAGATTTTTGATTATGAAAAATAGAAGAAGTGGAAAATGTAAAAATGTATCGTATTCTGGTTGTTTATAATCCCTAAATATGATAGAATTAGACCGTATTTTTATTTTACATAAGTTAATTTTTATAAAAATCTCGGAGGTTTTAAAATGACTGCTGCGTCTGCTAATTCAAGAAGTTCAAATTTCACTACCATTCCTTTTGGAAAACTCGGTATTATTGCCTTACCTGGTTGCGAAGAGCTAGGCGAAAAAATCGATCGCTTTATTTCAAACTGGCGTGATGAGAGTGAAAACGAGCATAAATCTTCTATCATTTTTGATGGGTATCACAAGGATTCATACCTTATTGATGTTTCGTGCCCAAGATTTGGAACCGGTGAGGGTAAAGCTGTTATCAACCAATCTGTTCGTGGGTACGACATTTTTGTTCTTGTTGATGTGTTCAATTATGGTGTAACTTACGAAATGTACGGCCAAAAGGTTCCTATGAGTCCAGATGACCATTTTGCAAACCTTAAAAGAGTTATTGGAGCTATCGGTGGTAAAGCACATAGAATAACCGTTGTTATGCCTATGCTATACGAAGGTAGACAGCACAAGCGTTCAGCAAGGGAATCCTTAGACTGCGCGCTAGCACTTCAAGAGCTTTGCTCGCTTATGGATGTTGACAATGTTATTACCTTTGACGCACACGACCCTAGAGTGCAAAACGCTATCCCTCTAAAAGGATTTGAAAATGTTTCTCCTGTTTATCAAATGATAAAAGCTTTTATCAACAATGTTGACGATATTAAAATTGACAAGGAAAATCTTATGATTGTTTCTCCTGATGAAGGTGGAATGGGTAGAGGAATTTACTATGCTACCGTTCTTGGCGTTGAGCTTGGAATGTTTTACAAACAGCGTGACTACTCAAGAATTGTTAATGGTCGAAACCCTATTCTTGCACATCAGTTTCTTGGTGACAATGTTAAGGGCAAAGATGTTATTGTTGTTGATGATATGATTTCTTCTGGCGAATCAATGATTGAGGTTGCCTCTAAGCTTAAAGATTTGGGTGCAAAGAGAATATTTATATTTTCCTGCTTTGGTCTTTTCTGCAACGGTCTTGAGCCCTTTGATAAAGCATACAAATCAGGTCAAATTGAGCGTGTTTTTACTACTAATATGATTTATAGAACACCTGAGCTTTTAGAGCGTGAATGGTTTACCGAAGTTGATATGTCAAAATATATTGCATATATAATTGATGCTTTAAACCACGATACTTCTGTAAGCAAGCTACTTGATTCTTCTGATAGAATTAAAAGACTACTTGAAAATAGGGGATTTATTTCAGCTGACAACTAAACTAGTTTATGCGTAGCAGACGAAAAAATACTTAAAATATAAGTCGGGATATTTTTTATAATACCCCGACTTTTTTATATCCATTATTGCTTTATCATTTTGTTAAACTCTTCTTCTGACAATATTTTCACTCCAAGGTCATTTGCTTTTTTTAGTTTGCTTCCTGCTTGCTCTCCTGTTAACACAAAATCTGTCTTTTTTGAAACAGAGGACGAAACCTTGCCACCAAAACTCTCAATTATTTCCGTTGCTTTAGCACGAGAGTAAGTTGGCAATGTTCCTGTTAGCACAAAGATTTTGTTTAAAAATCTATCATCTTGCACTGACTGCAAAGAACTCACATTAACACCTTTTTCTACAAGCTTGTCTATAAGCTCTTTGGTTTGTGCCATTGAAAAATATTCAACCACACTATTTGCCATTATTTCTCCAAAGCCTTCTATGCTTGCAACATCATCAAGCGTTGCACTAAAAATCTTATCAATTGTTCCAAAGCTTTGAGCAAGCTGTTTTGCCGCTTTTTGACCTATATGGCGAATTCCGAGTGCAAAAATCAGCTTTGACAAATCATTTTGTTTTGATTTTTCTATTGCATTTATCAGGTTGCTTGCAGACTTTTTTCCAAACCTTTCAAGCTTTTCAAGGTCTTGCGACTGTAAAGAATAAATGTCTGATGGGTCTTTTATTAGCTCTTGGTTTACAAGCAAGGTAAGCACCGCCTCACCTAGCCCCTCAATTTCCATTGCCTCTCTTGAGCAAAAGTGGATTAAAATTCTTAGCAATTGAGCTGGGCATTTAGAATTGTTGCACCTTACTGCTGCCTCATCTTTTTCTCTAAAAACTTTTGCACCGCAAGATGGGCAAGCTTCTGGCATTTCATATGCAATAGAGTTTTTTTCGTGACTTACAACACACACAACCTCTGGAATTATTTCTCCTGCTTTTCTTATTATTACTGTATCGCCTACTCTTATATCTTTTTGTGCTATATAGTCTTGATTGTGCAAAGTGGCTCTAGAAACTGTTGAGCCAGAAACAAGTACTGGCTCTAATAGTGCCACAGGAGTCAGCACACCTGTTCTGCCAACATTAACTTCTATATTTTTTACTGTTGTTTGTTTTTCTTCCGGTGGGTATTTATATGCAATTGCCCATCTAGGAAACTTTGATGTGCTACCCATTTGTTCTCGTTTTTTAAAATCATCTACCTTAATTACCGCACCATCAATATCATATTGCAATGTGCCTTTTATCTCACCTATTCTTAATATTTCTTCTTTAACTTCCGAAACTGAATTGCATTTTTTTATAAATGGAACAGTTTTAAATCCAAGCTCTTTTAAAAAGTTGAGAGATTCTTCATGAGAAGATATTTCTGCCCCTTGAATTTGTTGAACATTAAATACAAAAATATCTAGCATTCTACTTGCCGTAACTTTTGGGTCCTTTTGCCTTAACGAACCTGCCGCTGCATTTCGTGGGTTTTTAAAGGCTTTTTCCTCGTTATTTTCTTGCTTTTCCACAAGTGATAAAAACGAGTTTATTGGCATATATACTTCGCCACGAACCTCTATAAAGGGTATGTCTTTATTTAATTTTAAAGGTATGGATCGAACAGTTTTAAGATTTGCCGTTATATCCTCACCTACCAAGCCATTTCCACGAGTTGACCCTCTTGTAAAAACTCCATTTACATACTCAAGGGAAACTGATAAACCATCTATTTTTGGTTCTACAACATAGCTTACATTGCCCACAGCTGATGTAACTCGCCTGTCAAAATCATCTATTTCACCCTGATTAAAAGCGTCTTGCAAGCTCTCCATAGGAACAATGTGCTCTACTGGTTCAAACTGTCCATCAGCATTTCCGCCAACTCTATGCGTTGGTGAATCTGGTGCTATTAACTGTGGATACTGCTCTTCTATGCTTATTAGCTCTCTCATTAAAGAATCATATTCATAGTCTGAAATCTCTGGACTATCTTCGTCATAATACCTTTTGCTATGATAATTTAAAAGCTCTGTAAGCTCATTTACTCTGCTAAGAATTTTTTCAAGCTCTGCCATCTATTGTATTCCTCCAAAGGATTTTTATAATCCAAAATAATTTTTAAACTTAGAAATGCAAGAATATTATACCAAAATTTTGCTAAAAATAACACCCACTTTACTTTTGGGTTAACATTTTATTTGAATCAAAGTTTGCATATGTGTCTGGCACTGTTCCTACTATTACCGTTTCAGCTATGCACATACTTGTTTTTACCTGTGTCGATGAGTTTGCGCCGGGTAAAACAACATATATATCAGCTACTATATCCAGCATTATTCTATGAATTGTTTGGTTAATTCCTGCACTTTCAAATTCGTTTGTGATTTGAGTTTGTGCATTTCCTGAAAGGTTGATATAAAGTTTTATTCGCGGACCTCTACCAGATAAAAGTTCTTTTCCAAATAGCGAGCCTATAGGTATGCTTATTTGTCTATTTTGAATTTTTGATATTTTCTGAGATGTTGTGGTACTTATTTCTGCCTTTAGTTTGTTTATTTTTATTATATCCGTTTTTACAGACCTTACATGACCGCTATCATCGTGCTCTATAGTTACCAAATTATCATATGTAACTAAATTTTCTTCCATTACTTCATTTATCGCATCATTTATCGCCACCGTTGCAAGGTTGCTTGCTTGGCTAGTGGCAAGCATTCTAATTAGGGGACGCATTTTTGCATCTATTAAAAGCATTATAATTATGAGTGCCACTACACAAACTATAATTCTATAAATTATCGTTTTTTGCCTTTTCGTACGATAATACCTGTTTCGCATTAAAAAGCACCCCCTAAATTAATTATATGCTTATAAAAACAAAAAAGTGAACACTATGACTACCACCATAGTGTTCACCCAATATTTAAATTAATTTTTATTTGCTACCACTCTTAATACCACTCGCTAAATATGTTTTGCAAATATGTAGTACATACAATTGTCTATGTTTTTTCAAATATTTCGCAAGCGCCACTGAGATTATATTTTATAAGTTTAAAAACTTTAAATTTGATTAGGAACTCGATTGTACTTTGACTAACGGTTACTTCAAATCATATTATATCAATTTCTCAAAAGCTTTTGCGAGTGGTTTGGCAACACACAATTTCATCCGTGTACATTGGAATCACTCACTTTCCTTTTAATAAATGCAAGAACCGATTATCTGTTATCCAAACTATTTGTGCGAGGTTCTTTTGCTTGAAAAAGAGAATTAAGACTGACCATCTTTTTAAATTTATTCCCTTTCCTTAATTCATATTCTATCAGATTTATTGGTAGATGTCAACACATTTTTTGTATTTTTTTACCTTTTTTTATAAATTATTAGTAATTCATATTTTGCCTTGACTATATCACAAACAGAGGTTAAAATATATATAGAAAGGCAAATAATATTTTGAATTAATTATCATAAGGAGTCATATACTATGGATAACGAATATAATCCAGACATAATAACCGTTGTTGATGAAGACGGTAAAGAGCACATTTTTGAAGAGCTTGACCGCATTGAAACAGATGAAGGAAGATATGTTGCTTTAATTCCTGTTTATGATGATAGTGAAGAAATTCTCGACGATGATGGTGAGCTTATCATTCTCCGAGTTATAGAAGAAAATGGCGAACCTTTCCTCACTGCTATTGAAGACTTTAAAGAGTTTGAAAAGATAGGCAAGATTTTTCAAGAAAGACTTGAGGAGATGTTTGAAATAACAGAAGAAGAGTAAAATTGTTTTTTACAAACCACCCTACCAAGTGCGATAATTCGGCTTATATTAACCCAACACGTACTTTAAGGGAGCCAGTGCTCTGTTGGTGGAATGCAGACCTCTCAACTTCGGTTGAATGGCGGGAGCAAGAAATTAATGGGCGGGCACCCACCTGCTTTATGCAGGTTAGTATTAGTCGTTTCCGGCTTGGTGGGGCTTTGTTTGCTTTAAAACGCTTGATTTTTTTCAGGCGTTTTATTTTTTTATACTTTTTTGGAAACACTCTTAATATTGGAAGTGATTTTATTAAAAAGAGTGTTTATATTTTTTTTGGATTTTTAATAGGATTTATCAACAGCCTTCTTGGTGCTGGAGGCGGAATGATTGCAGTGCCACTGCTAAAGAGGTCTAGCCTTTCACAAAACGAAGCACACGCAAGTGCAATTGCTGTAATTCTACCACTTACCTTTATAAGCGCTTCGATGTATTTATTTAAGGGATATGTTGCATTTGATGATGTTTTTCCATTTGTAGTTTTTGGAATTATCGGCTCAATCTTTGGCGCTTTGATACTCAAAAAAATTTCTGCAAAAATGCTAAAACGAATCTTTGCAGTCTTTATGATTTATGCTGGAATTAGGATGATTTTACGATGAATATTATTGCTGGATTTTTATCAGGTCTTGCCGGAGCAATGGGGCTGGGTGGCGGTAGTCTCCTTTTGTTATATCTTGCTTTTGTTTTATCTGTTCCTCAAATAAATGCCCAGGGAATTAATTTGCTATTTTTTATACCTTGTGCCATTACATCAATATTTTTTCACCACAGAAACAAGTTGGTGCGTTGGAATATTGTTCTTCCCGTTGCTATGGGAGGAATTGCAGGCGTTTTTTGTGGGCTTAGGTTGCTATCTATAATCGCCCCGAGTTTGCTTAGTAAAATATTTGGAGCATTTTTAGTAGTGTTTGGATTATCTGAGATGTTTATAAAAAAATGACTCGCTAAAAAGCAAGCCATCTAATACTATTTAAACAATGTGTTTCCTTGCGAATCTATTGCAACAATAAGCGGAAAATTTTCAAACTCTAAACGCTTTACAGACTCGCACCCAAGGTCCTCAAACGCTATTACCTCACATTTATTTATACATTTTGAAGCAAGCGCTCCTGCTCCTCCAACCGCACACAAATAAACTGCTTTGTTTGCTTTTATTGCGTCACAAACCTCTTGTGAACGCTCACCTTTTCCCACCATTGCACAAAGCCCCATATCAAGCAACTGCGGGGAATATGGGTCCATTCTGCCCGAGGTTGTAGGTCCGCAACTGCCAATCGCCATACCTTTTGGTGCGGGAGTTGGCCCACAATAATAAATAACTGCTCCATCTATTTCAAAAGGCAACTTTTCACCTTTATCTATAAGAGTTTTTATCCTTTTATGAGCTGCATCTCTTGCCGTATAAACTGTGCCAGACAACAACACTCTGTCCCCCACGCTAAGTGTTGACGATACTTCTTTCAAATCTTTTGTATTT
>JAAYPE010000043.1 GCA_012519975.1 Clostridiales bacterium | reverse complement strand
TTTTACACTTTGCTAATATATAAAGGCACTTTAACTTAAAGATTAATTCAAATATAGTTATTAAAATTCAAATTACTACAAAAATTGGAGAGGTATCGAAGTGGTCATAACGGGGCGCACTCGAAATGCGTTTGGGAGCAATCCCACGAGGGTTCGAATCCCTCCCTCTCCGCCAAAAAAGCTACATTCCCTTTAGTTATAGGGTTTGTAGCTTTTATTTTTATTATATACACGATTTTTCTCAATCGCTTTTATTTATTCAGTAGCGCACCCTGAATTACAAACCTCTCTAAGAACAAGTTTGCCCGATTTTTGTTAACTTATCTAGGTTCATTTTTATTTTTTAATTCAAGACTTAGATTTTCAAAAATTATTTTAGTTTAATTTCTTTAACTTTAGTTCTTTTGTAATTATACCCGTCCTCTTTATTGCTACTAAAAGCACAATAGAAACGGCCGCACCAACAAGGGAGCTAACTCCAAAGGGTATTATAAATGCAAACATTGATACTGGCTTTGTCATAAATATAGTTGCCACTGGATATGCTAAAACTGCCCCTACAAAACCTGTTCCTATTACTTCCCCTAAAAATGCCATAGACATATTTCTTGTGTACTTATAGAGTAATCCGCAAAGCAATGCACCGCACATACTGCCAGGAAAAGCAAGGGGGCTTCCCGTGCCTAATATTAATCTTAAAAACGATGTGCAAAACGCTGTCCCAACTGCATAAAGTGGTCCTAATATGACACCTGCCAAAACATTAATTAAATGCTGGATAGGAAAACATTTAGCTACACCTAGCGGTATGTAAAAGGCAGAGCATAGTATGCCAACTGCAACAAGCGTTCCGGATAAAGTAAGTTTTTGAATCTTTGACATTTTTCTATCTCCTTACAAAAAATTAAAATAAAAAACGAGGTACCCAAAATAGAGTACCCCCATAAATTTGCATCTATGAATTTCCCTACGTTGGCGTTATCCAAATCAGGTACGGTCGAAACTTTTAGTTTCCTCTCAGCCTGTACTCACAAGCTCCCGAATGTTATTATATGATATCACTGTTTTATTTTATTGTCAATTAAATATATAATCACTTAAGTTTTGTTTTTTCTTTTTTGAACGCAAAAAATGTAAAAGTACATACTGCAAAATATATAACTGCAAAGACAAAAACTTGCAAAAAACCACAAGGATATGGAGCGATGTTTCCTTGCTTGAAAAGCATTATAGATATAACACCAGATATCATTGAAATTGGCATAAACATAACTCCTGCAATGTTAAGAAAATTAACTGTAAATGATGGTTTCTCTTTTGATAATTGTTTGCCTATAAAATAGCTAGCAATTCCTACTGCTTGAATTATCATAGCACCCCATACGCTTGTCATCGTTTGATTTTCATACCATTCTCCAATAGCACAAAACAGGCCAATTACCACAAAAGCCACTGACGATATGTATAATATTTTGCTTGCAAGCTCATTATTTTTTTGATTGCTACTCGTAGTCAATTTTTCACCTTTGAGTATATAATCTGTTGTTACATCAAAATATTCTCCCAGTGCAATTATTTTGTCCAAATCAGGCATACTTTGCCCACTCTCCCACTTTGAAACTGCCTGTCTAGATACTCCAACTTTATCTGCTAGTTCTTCTTGAGAAATTCCTTTTGATTTTCTTAAAGCTTGAATTCTATCACCTATATTCATAACCAACACTCCTTTCATTTGTATCTTTATTGTACTAAAAAAATCAGTTGCACTCTACCATTCATACATTAATATATGTCAACTAGTAGTTGCACTTGTAGTTTTTTAAAAAATGCATACGTTTGTACTTAACACTTCATATTATAGTAAAAATAGCAACCTGTGTAAATCAAAAAACGGAGAAATATATTATAATTGCATTTATCATATTGTTATGATAAACTTTACCTACAACATTTTTAAAATAAAAACTGCTCTAATTGGTTTGTTTTTCAATTAATAGGGAAGTCTGGTGAGAGTCCAGCACAACCTCCATTACTGTGTTTGACTGTTGAAATTTAATCAATAGATTTGCCATTGAGCTTTGCTTGAGAAGGTAATATTTCAACAATTTGTGCATTTGCATCGTCATAAGTCAGGATACCTGCCATTTGTGAGTTTATGCGTTTTTGGGCAGGAAAAACGCTGGCATACTATGCTTTTTTGCTCTGCTTTTGCAGAGTTTTTTTGATTTTTTAAGGAGGGTTTTAGTTGAACGATTTTGTAAAATTGCACCCTAGCGTTTTAGCCCTATATTTTTTATCAACAATAATTATTACAATGTTTACCTCAAACCCTATTATTATATGTATATCTTTTTTTGCAAGCATTTGTCTTTATTTTACTTTGTTCGGATTTTTACAACTTGCAGAAAAATTAAAAAGTTTTATAATCATCATTTTTTTATGCACCATTTTTAACCCTTTATTTTCACAAAACGGACAAACTATAGTTTTAGAGTTTTCGATAATTAAAATAACTCTACAGTCACTTTTATTTGGGCTAAACTTCGGGATTATGCTTGTTTGTTCAATGCTGTGGTTTTTATGTTTATCAAAAGTTATGTCTAGCGAAAAAATTGTTTATCTGCTGGGAAAAAAAGCTCCAAAAACTGCTCTTACAATTTCGCTTGCCTTAAAGCTAGTGCCCGACTTTTTTAAAAAATTTCATAATACTGCTATGTCGCAAAAAGCCTTAGGTCTATACCATCAAGGTAGTTTTAAAGAACGAATCAAGTCATCTAGAGATGTTTTTTTAAGCGTTTGTGCGGATGTTCTTGAGAGCAGTGCGCAAACTTCTGATTCAATTAGGGCAAGAGGTTTTGGCATTAATAAATTTGCAGTTTATTCTAGATACAAATTTTACAAACGGGATTATTTTATTTTAATTTCTATTGTTTTGCTACTGGCAGGTATTGTTTTGTGTAGAATTTATGGTGATATTAAATTTTATTTTTATCCTAATTTTTCTAAAATTTCTACTGATATATATAGTGTTTTTTTCTATTTATTTTTTACAGTTTTTGCTCTTTTGCCTATCATAATAAATTTTAAGGAGGGTATCAAGTGGAGATACTTAGTGTCCAAAATCTAAGCTTTAGCTATCCAAAATCTAAAAACTATCAACTTGATAATATCTCCTTTAGCGTTAAAAAGGGAAATTTTGTACTACTTAGCGGGATTTCTGGGTGTGGCAAAACCACCCTTTTAAAAATGCTCAAACCTGCCCTATCCCCTTTTGGAAAAATACAGGGTCAAATTATGTTTGAGAATTATGATATCAAAAAAATTGATGAAAACATAAGTGCTTTTAAAATAGGATTTGTAATGCAAAATCCAAACGAGCAAATAGTAACCGATAAGGTCTATAGTGAGCTTGCTTTTGGCCTTCAAAATATGGGGCTTTCCAATGATGAAGTGCAAAGAAGAATTTGTGAAACTAGCGATTTTTTTGGAATTTCAAATCTGCTTTATAAAGATATTAGCGTTCTTTCTGGCGGACAAAAACAGTTGCTAAACCTTGCAAGCATTATAGCTATGAACCCCACTTTGTTGCTACTTGATGAGCCTACCGCACAGCTTGACCCAATATCTTCAACACGATTTTTTGATATGCTTTTACGAGTTAATCAAGAGCTTGGAACAACTGTGATTATCGCAGAGCATAGGTTAAATGAGCTTTGGTCTATTTCTGATAAAATAATGCTAATGGATAAAGGATGCGTTTTTTTAAATGATACACCTAATCAGGTAGCAACCGATATAAAAACTAAGTTTTCAGATTGCGATTTGATAAAGTCACTGCCCGCTCCCATTCAAATTTATAACGCACTAGACATTAAATCTAAATGCCCTTTAAACACTCGTCAGGCAAGAGATTTTTTAAGCGATAATTTTAAAAACGATATAAAATCATTGCCTAAAACAGGTTACAAGCACAGTGATAAAATTGCTATAGAGCTTGATGAAGTTTTTGCACGGTATGAAAAAAATCATCCTGATATTTTAAAAGGCGCAAGCCTTAAAGTTTTTGAGGGTGAATGCGTTTGTATTTTGGGTCCAAATGGGGCTGGCAAAAGCACACTGCTAAAAACTGCAACAGGACTTTTAAAAAGCTATGCTGGTAAAATCAAGGTTTTTGATAAAAAGATTGAAAAATACAAAGACAACTCGCTGTATGAATATGTAAATCTTTTGCCACAAAACCCAAGAGAAATTTTTATACATCAAACTGTAGACGAAGATTTAAACCAAATTAAAGATCATAAAAAATATACAGACGAGGAATTTTGCAAAATTAAAGAACAAGCTTGTAATATGCTTGAGATAGACTCTTTTTTGTCAATGCACCCATTTGATTTGAGCGGAGGGCAAATTCAAAAAGTTGCACTTGCAAAACTTTTATTGCAAAAGCCTAAAATTTTACTTCTTGACGAGCCTGTAAAGGGACTTGATGAGTACGCAAAGCAAGAGCTTTTGCAGATATTTAAAAAGTTAAATCAAAACAACATAACAATTATTATTGTAACTCACGATGTTGAGTTTGCGTCAGTTGTTGCAAACAGATGTGCAATGCTTTGGGATGGTCAAATAGTATCGGTTGATGTTGCAAATAGATTTTTTTCAAACAACAGCTTTTATACAACAAATGCAAATAAAATTTCTAGGCACATTTTTGACGATGCAATAACCTGTGACGATGTAATTTCCCTTTGCAAAAGAAACGGCGGTGATACAAAATGAATTATCGAGTAATAAATTATATTGTATCAATTCTTGTTATACCTATTATAATAATACTGTGGGTGATTGTTTTTAAAGCACAAAAACCTGCTATGATATGTATATTAATCGCTGTGCTTTCTTGTGTTCCCTTTTTTATAAGCTTTGAAAAAAACAACACCGCAAATGCGTCACGACAAATCGTTTTAGTCGCTTCTATTACAGCTTTGTGTGTAGCAAGCAGGATAGCTTTTGTTGCAATTCCAGGATTTAAACCTGTTACTGCAATTGTTGTTGTTGCATCTCTTTACCTTGGCTCTCAAAGTGGTTTTATGATAGGCGCACTCACTGCTTTTTTGTCTAACTTTTATTTTGGTCAAGGTGTTTGGACTCCTATGCAAATGTTTTCGTGGGGGATTTGTGGGCTTTTTGCCGGAATTTTTTCTAAACATCTTTTAAAGCACAAAACTTTATTGCTAATTTATGGTGCTTTTTGTGGAGTGCTTTTCTCACTTTTAATGGATATATGGTCTGTTTTGTGGATTGATAATGCGTTTAACCTTACTCGATACTTGGCAATGGTCGCCTCATCTACACCATCTATGATTACTTATGTTGTATCTAATTTAATTTTTATACTAATTATTGAAAAACCTTTTGGTATAATAATGAAAAGGATAAAGGGTAAATACGGCCTTTAGTTGCCTTACTTTTTATTGTTTATCATTAGAATGTATGATAAAATGGTTAAATAAATCTTGTTTTATAATTAATCGGAGGGATTTTTTGTGAATACACATAACCTTTCAAGAATTATTTCTATTGCAAAGGGCGAGAAAAAGGCAGAGCTAGTTTTAAAAAACGCTAAAGTTGTTGATGTTTTTTGTCACCGTGTTATAGATTGTGATATTGCAATTTGCGACGGTCTTATTGCGGGCATCGGCAAATATGACGGGTTTTGCGAAGTTGATTTGCACGGCAATTATGTAATGCCTTCATTTGTTGACTCACACGCCCATATTGAATCTAGTATGCTAACCCCTGCTCAGTATGCAAGTGCTGTTGTTCCTAAGGGTGTTACTACTGTCATTGCTGACCCCCACGAAATTGTTAATGTTTGTGGCGAAGACGGCTTTAAATTTATGATTGACAGTGCAAAAGATGTTCCTATGGATATTCATTTTATGCTACCCTCGTGCGTACCTGCAACACCTTTTGACAGTGCGGGTTGTGTGATTGATGGCGATGAAACAAAAAGATTGTTTGAAAAGTACAACTGCTTTGGACTCGGAGAGATGATGAACTTTCCTGGTGTTTTGGAAGCTGATGAGGATATTTTAAAAAAACTCTCTTATGCTGATATTATTGATGGTCACGCACCAGCTGTTACCGGCAATAATCTTTGTGCTTACACCGCTTGTGGGATTAAGACAGACCACGAATGCACAACAACTGAAGAAGTTATTGAAAAAGTTAGTATGGGTATGTATGTTCTTATCCGTGAAGGTTCAAGCGCTCGAAATCTTGAACAACTTTACCCTGCGATAAACAAGGATACTTTGCGTAGACTTTTATTTTGTACTGACGACAAACATTTGGATGACATATTGTCACAAGGCACAATATCCCACTGCATTAACAAGGCAATTGAAATGGGGCTTGACCCAATAGATGCAATTGTTATGTCAACTTTAAATAGTTGTGAGTGCTACGGTCTTAAAAATCAGGGAGCAATTGCACCGGGATATAAGGCCGATTTATTGGTCTGCGGTGACTTGTCTGCTGACAATATTTTAAAGGTGTATAAAGACGGCAAGCTAGTTGCAAAAAACGGTAAAGCTTTGTTTGACTGTCCTGATATTGATGCCTCCACGGTTATGAATACCGTTAACATAAAGCCTATTTCTCTAAGTGATATAGAGCATAATTTTGACCCTAAAAAAACTGTCATTGAAGTATTTGCACACACGCTTTACACTGCGGGAATTAAATGCGATACTAAAAAGGGTTTAAATCTTGCTACTGTAATTGAACGACACAATGCCACTGGCAATATTGGCAAAGCATATGTTAAGGGCATTGATATAATTGGTGGTGCTGTAGCTCAAAGCATTGGACACGACTCGCACAATATTTGCGTTGTTGGCGATAATGAAAATGATATGCTAATAGCGATTGAGGCACTTGGAACACAAGGTGGAATAAGCGTTGTAAAAAACGGAGAGGTTCTTGGTGTTTTTAAGCTACCTATTGCGGGGCTTATGTCCGACAAACCTGCAAGCGTAGCACTAGAAGAGTACAACAAAGTTTGTGATGCATTAAAGCTTGTGAGCGACAATGCTGATAGTTCTCTTTTTATGCTTATGTCTTTTATGAGTCTTTTGGTAATTCCTGATGTTAAGCTTTCTGACAAGGGTTTATTTGATGTTAACAAGTGGCAATTTATAGACTAACAATTAATATGTATATTAAAAAAATCCCACTGATAAATCTCAGTGGGATTTTTGATGTTAATTATTATTTGTTAATAAAATCTCTCTTCTCTGAATCTGGAAGGTCAAGAGCTAGTGTTCCGCCTGGGTTCATAATATTGTTAGGGTCAAAGTGCTTTTTGAGCGCTTTATAAATATTTAATTGCTCTGTTCCTATTTGTGCTTCAAGCCACGGAGCCGTCATCTTACCAATTCCGTGGTGATGGCTCATTGCGGCGCCATATTTTTGAATGTTATCCATAATACCTCTTTGATACTCTAGGTATTCATCAAGGTCATTCATCTTCGCCTCAAAGATAAAGTAAATATTAGTTCCCTGCTCATAAAGGTGAGACATATGTGCAAAGCATATTGTATGCTCACGGTTGTTACAATATTCAAGAACGCCATTGTAAACATCCATAAAGTTAGACCAGTTTACTGAACACTCTAATGTGTCAAGCATAAGTCCGTAGTCACCCATATCCTCACGAAGGTATGGGTCTCTAAAGCGACCAGTCTCCCAAAGCTTTGAAGCATATCCTGTAATATTCATAGCTCCGTGCTTTTTACAAACCTTTGTTACATAGCTTCTAACATTCTTTGCAAACTTTTCTTCTCCGTCTGAAAATCCAAGTAGCAAAACTCTCTCGCCGTCTTTGTATCCACGCATTTCAAAGAATTTATCAATTGGTGTATCTGCTATGCCATATAGGTGAAGACCATAAGATGTTTCGCCTGGGTCTGAGAAACGAAATAGCGACGGATAACCACACTCACTTTGCATAACTTCTCTTGCTGCTTCTACCGCACTTTCCCAGTTTTTAAATAAGAAACCAAAGCGCTTACGATTTTCTGGCATATATTTAAACACTTTAAGAGTAACATGAGTTAAAACACCATATGCACCCTCAGAACCCATCATTATTTGGTCAACATTAGGGCCTGTTGCACATCTTGGGAACATATCTGTTTGGATAATCCCAACAGGAGTTACATACTCTTGGCTAAATACTATATCCTCAATTTTTCCGTAGTATGTTGATTGTTGACCTGCCCCCCTTGTTACAACCCAACCGCCAACAGTTGAATATTCAAAACTCTGTGGGAAGTGACCGCAAGTATAAACACCCTTTGCACCAAATCTTGCAAGTGTTGTTGGTGCGTTGTTAAGAATTTCCTCAAGTGCTGGACCTAGCATACCTGCCTCAACTGTAATTGTATGATTTCTCTCATCAAAGTCAATTACCTTATTAAAATGCTGACTAAGGTCAAGTGTTACACCATTACAAACTGGTTCTGTTCCCCTTGTTACCGAAGAGCCTCTTCCATAAACATAGAGAGGGATCTTTTTCTCATTACAGTATGCAACAATTTTTATAATATCTTCTCTATCTCTTGGATACAAAACTGCATCTGGAAGATTTTCAACAATCTTTTTACGAAGACGCATAAGGTCAACCATTGTTTTGCCATATGCAACTCTAAGACGGTTATAGCCATCTGTTACAACATTTTCTTCTCCAACAATATCTGCAAATTTGTTAAGCACTTCTTTGCTAAGCTTGCAAGGAACATCAATTTCAACAGGTTCTAGTCCCATTTCTTGCTTTACTTTGAAATCGTCATCTGTCATTTCAAAGACTTCTTTCATCAATTTATAAAGCTCTTTACTTGGCGCTTTATATTCTGTTTGGCTACCCCATTTTAAAATTGAGCGATATGAATCTTTTGGTGCCTCTTGATGATACCAATCCGGCATAAAAGTGTCTTTTTTCTTAAACATTTTTGTGCATCTCCTTTTAATTTTTATGTTTTAGTCTATAAGTCTTTGTGTTTTTACATCTAATGTCATATCAGATGTTGCAACAACATCTGTGCCAAACAAGTTTTTTATAACTACATCATCAACTTTTACTCTTTTTTTAACAATAGTTGAATTGATTTTTTTCATAGCTTCAAATATTTTGTCTTTTGGAATCTCTCCCGATGTTTTTACAGACAAAAGCGGGTAATCTTCAAACTTTGTTGCAACAGTTGTTGTAATGCTTCTGGTCGGGTTTGTAAGCTCGTTTTTTGCAAACTCAATACCCCTTTTACATATTGCGTCAAAAACCTCTATCTTGTCGCCTTCTTGCTCAATTCTCATAAGGCATCCGTTGGGGCAAACGATGCAAGTCATTTCTTTCGTCATTTAAAGTCCCCCATTCTAAGAGTAGCACTTGTAACCTTTTTCTTAGGCTTTACTTTAACTGCTTCCATCTCTGATGGTAACAAACGCTTATACTTCTTGTCAAGTACAGTGTCATCATCAAAGTCCAAATATACTTTACGGTCTTTGCAATCTGTCTTTGAGCGAAAATATAAACTAAGCTCGCCACCTTGTGTCACATCATAATATTGTGGAACAACATAAAGGAAGTCCTTGCTATCATACTCTATTTTTACAATATCTCTTTGTGACGGCCTAAAGTTTGCTGCATATTTTCCTGCAAGCTCGCCACTTTCTGAAACATAGTCAGCCAAATCATTAACATGAAGTGCGTTCCCACACGAGAAAACGCCCGGAACATTTGTCATAAAGCACTGGTCGACATATGCTCCCTTTGTTGCAAAATCAATTTCTATATCTAGCTTTTGAGCGATTTCGTTCTCTGGCAATAATCCTACGGATAAAATAAGCGAATCACAAGGAATTATCCTTTTTGTATTTTCAATAGGACAAAAGTTTTTATCAACCTTTGCAACCTCTATTGCCTCTACCCTTTTATCCCCAATTACTCTTGTAACGGTTGTTGATAAATGAAGTGGAATATCAAAATCATCAAGGCACTGTGCAACATTTCTTGCAAGACCTGCCGGTGTATCCTTTATCTCATAAACACCCTCAACCTCTGCTCCCTCAAGGGTTAAACGGCGAGCCATAATCATTCCTATATCACCGCTACCCAAAATTACACAGCGTTTAGTTGGCATATATCCCATAATGTTTACAAAATACTGCGCTGTACCCGCAGAGTAAATACCCGCTGGTCTATCACCGTGAATAAACACCTGTCTTGAAGTTTTTTCTCTGCAACCACAAGCAATTACTAGTGTGTCCGACTGAACTTTCATCATACCATTTGCACTTTGAATTTCTAGCTCAAAGCCACCATCACTAATTCTTTTTACATTAGTTACAAAAGATGATGTTATATAATCTACCTTGCTTCCTAGCATCTCTTTTATTTCTCGCTCTGCATACTCAGGACCTGTTAGCCTTTGTCCAAAGCGGATAAGTCCAAATCCATCGTGAATGCACTGCTTTAGTATTCCGCCTAGCTTTGCTTCACGCTCAATAATCAGCACCTGTGCACCCTCATTTGCCGCTGACACTGCTGCCGCAAGACCTGCAGGGCCACCACCCAAAACACACACTCTATAACGCTGTTTCATTATTTAGATGCACCTCCTTTTGGAGTTTTTTCAAACAAGAGGTTTGAATCTCCGCCACACTTTGTAATTTGCTCAGGCGTAAGCCCTGTTTGCTCGCAAATTATATTTGTAACAAGCGGAGCGCAAAAACCTCCCTGACATCTTCCCATTCCTGGTCTTACCCTGCGTTTTATTGCGTCCACTGAAGTTGCTGGAAGTGCAGAATTTACTGCGTCAATAATCTCTCCCCTGCTTATTTCTTCACAACGACATACTATAACGCCATAGTCCGGATTCTCTTTAATCACCTTTTGTTTTTCATCAAAACTTAGTTTATCTAAATGAGGAACCCTACGCCTGTTTGGATTAAATTTGCTATTCGGAATAACCTGCATACACTCTGATAGGGCATTCACTGTAATCTTACAAATTTCTTCTGCTATTGCAGGAGCGGAGGCAAGACCCGGGGATTGAATACCTGCAGCGTGTATGAGGTTTTTCACATATTCCGAACGCTCAATTACAAACTCCTCTTCGTACGTACAAGCACGAATGCCCGCAAAGTATGTAATTGCATCTGACGGTTCAAAAGTCTTTATAAGCTTTAGATGCTTATTTAGAACCGCCTGTATATTTTCTCTGTGCGTAGAGAAATCCTCCCTAAGAGGCTGTTCATATGCGTCTGGACCTACAAGGACATTGTTGTCAATTGTTCTCATTACACCGCCACCCTTACTAGTGGAGTAGAGCATTTCTGGGCTAACAAGTCCCATTGAGCGAGTTACATCTGGACCTTTTTTCTTGTCTAGAATTACTATTTCACCTTTTCTTGGGTGGATAGTGAAGAATTTATCCTCTGCCATATCTGCAACACAATCCGAAAATGTTCCCGCAGCATTTATAACCGCTTTTGGATAAATTTTTCCTCTATTTGTTTGAACGCTTACAATCTCACCGTGTAATTTATGCATTGATGTAACGATTGTGTCAAGGCTAAATTCTACACCGTTTTCTACTGCATTTTCTGCAAGTGCAACAGTGAGCTTATATGGGGATAGCACCCCAGCTGAAGGAAAAGAATATCCTGCAACTGCTTTGTCTGTAAGGTTTGGTTCAAGCTCTACTAATTTTTCTCTGTTACAATACTCCATTTCAATGCCATAGTGCTTTGCCCTATACGCAAATAAAGCACCTGCGCCATAAGCTATTTTTTTATCATCAAACAATATAAAATTACCATAACGCTCAAATGGAATATCCAATTCCTGACAAAGCTTTGTGTACATTGCGTTTCCCTTAACATTCATCTTACCTCTGAGTGTGTTTGTGTGGGATGCAATTCCTGGATGTATCATTCCGTCGTTTCTTGATGATGCGTGCATTGCTACATCGCTTTCTTTTTCAAGCACCAAAATATCCAAATCATACTTAGACATTTCACGAGCAATCGAGCATCCAATAACCCCTCCACCGATTATTACAACATCGGGTCTGCGATTATCAATAGCATTGTCTTTAATTTTAGGAGCTTTAATTTCTGGTTCTTTAAAGCCTCTTAGTTTAATTTCATTAACAACGCCCTTATAACCAAACTTTGTAGCTATTTTACCGGCTGTAATAATATCCTGCCAGTTGCCAAGCTCCCCTTCAAGCTTGATTGAATTGTGCCACTGTGTACATTCAATTCCTGGAATTCCCTTTTTCATTAAAGTTGAATGTAGCTTCTCCACTTTTTTAGGCACAATGCATCACCTCTTTTTCCATTGTTTTTATTATATAAAAGTTGATTTTCTTCTCTGAGATTTATGTCAGGAAATTTATTATCGTTCGGTTGTCCGTACATCTTGACATTATTGTACCAATTATATATACTTTTGTCAATGATAAATATTCTTTGCACTTTTTGTGCATTACTTACAACGGAGATGTTTTTATGATTGATAAGAGTAGTTCTACACCACTTTATATTCTTGTTAAAGATTATATTATTAAGCTTATTCTTTCTGGAGAATATCCTCCAAACTCACAGCTCCCAACAGAATACGAGCTTATGAAAACACTTGGAGTTGGTAGAGCTACGGTGCGTACCGCTTTATCACAGCTTGAAAACGAAGGCACAATTGTAAAAAAGCACGGGGTGGGCACCTTTGTTGCAGAACGGGGAAAAGCCTTTGGTTTTGAGCCTTTTATTTCACTTTCTTTTACCTTAGAAAAAATCGGTCTTAAAAGCACAAACAGTGTTGTAGGTCACAACAAGGTAACGGTTTCTGATGGGATTTTGGCAAGCAGGTGGGAATCTGGTTTAGAAGTTTTTCATATAAAAAGGCTTCGCCAAGCAGAGGCATATACAATTGCTATTGAGGATTTTTATGTTACAAAAGAGCTTTACAGCAAGCTTGAGGGTGCTGATATGTCTGAATCAATTGCACACACCTTGTTATCAAAAGTGGATTGGAGCATTAAAGAATTTGACAACAAGATAATTGTAAGAGAGCCAAACGAAGAGGAAATAAAAACATTGTTTTTGAGAGATGAATCAAAGGTTGTTGAGCTTACTCGTTGGATGTACTTTGAAGAGTTTGAAGAACCACAAAACTTTGTGAATTTTGTCATTCCTCTTGATATTCTCGAGTTTCCATTTTTAAGATAACCCATTTATTCATATATTTTTTAGGCGTTTATATAAGCGCCTAAATTTATTTTAAAATCTTATATTTTTTGGAGGTCCTAGTTTTGAAAGTAAACAAAACTCTAACAAACATCGTAACAACCGCACTCTTTGCTGCAATTATTGCAGTTACCACAGCTTATATTTTTCATATTCCTGTTGGTACAAACGGGGGATATATCCATATTGGAGACTGCTTTATTTATCTTGCCGCTTGCTTTCTGCCACTACCTTATGCGATGCTTGCGGGTGCTATCGGTGGAGGTTTTGCCGATTTAATGACTGCGCCAGCTTGGATTTTACCTACTGTGATTATCAAAGCTCTTCTAGTTATACCTTTTTCTGCAGATTTTGAAAAAATCCTAAACAAGAGAAATATTTTTGCTTTGTTTATTGCTACAATTATTACTTGTGGTGGATATTATGTTGCAGAATCAATTATGTTTGGCAACTGGATTACACCCCTTGCCTCTATGGCATTTGGCCTTATTCAAGCTGGCGGAAGCGGAGTTCTGTTTGTAATCGTTGGCGGTGCTCTTGATAAATCTAATATGAAAAATCGACTTTTGGATATGAATACATAAAAGAGGTGTTTTTGTGAATTTTGGATTAAAAAAACTAGGTTTTGGGTTTATGCGCCTACCCACTTTATCAAGTGGGGAAGTTGACATTGAACAAGTAAAAGAAATGGTTGACCTGTACATAGACAATGGATTTAATTATTTTGATACCGCTTTTGGATACTTGGACGGCAAGTCTGAGGATATTTTAAGGCAAACAGTCGTTGAGCGCTATCCACGAAACTCTTTTTTAATCGCCGACAAGATGCCTATGTGGGAAGTAAGTAGCAAAGATGAC
Organism: Clostridiales bacterium; assembly: GCA_012519975.1. Lineage (GTDB taxonomy): Bacteria > Bacillota > Clostridia > Oscillospirales > Acutalibacteraceae > RZYX01. The sequence goes on along the minus strand of JAAYPE010000043.1, from coordinate 5,057 downwards.
TTGGAGCGAATTTTCAACACTCAGCTAGAGCGCACAGGTGCTAAATACTTCGACTTTTATCTTTTACATTCTTTATATGAAGGTACTTTTAAAAAGGCTGAAAAATTTGGCGCTTGGGAATTTTTAAAACAAAAGAAAGAGCAGGGTAAAATTAAGCATATTGGCTTTTCTTTTCACGATGATGCAAAATGCCTTGATAAAATTTTGCAAACATACAATGATTGTCAGTTTGTTCAATTACAAATAAATTATGCCGACTGGGACAGCGAAACAATACAGTCACGATTGTGCCTTGATACTGCAAAAAAATATGATATGCCTGTTATTGTTATGGAACCTGTTAAGGGAGGTTCACTGTCCGCATTGCCAGAAAATGCACGCAAGCTTTTTAAAAAAAGTGAGCCAAACTGGTCTATTCCCTCTTGGGCAATGAGATTTGCCACCACACAAGACGGAGTTGCTCTAGTTTTAAGTGGTATGTCTAATGTAAGTCAAGTCAAGGATAGTATTGAAATTTTCAACGATATAAGACCCCTTACAAACGAGCAAATGGGGGTTATAGGTGAGGTTGTTGATATTTTAAATTCTACCCCAACAATAAAATGCACAAACTGTCAATACTGTGTTAGTGATTGTCCACAGCAAATTCCTATACCTGAGATTATCGGTTTGCTAAACAGATATAATACATACCTCAATATTAGTGGCCCAAAAAGAAGCTATGGTTGGAGCGTTGAGGGAACAGGCAAGGCAAGCGACTGTATTGCTTGCGGGCTTTGTGAAGAACATTGTCCACAACATCTTGAAATAATCAAGGCTTTAAAAGAGTCTGCTAAGGTTTTTGAAGATTAAAGTGATTTATTAAGATAATCTCTAATTTAAACATTTTTAATAAAATTTAATTGAAAATAAAAATTCCCTTAGTCTTTAAAATGTCTATACAAATTCAAACACCAAAAATAAAACATTAATCAATATTTTAAAAATAGTATTAAGCAACAAAAAACAGCACCAATTAAGGTGCTGTTTTATTTTGTTTAATCATCCGCACTTAACTCAAAGGGGTTGCGTGGAATTCTTTTTTCTGTTTTTTCCTCACTTTGTTGTTTTTGTGGCGGTGTTTGTGTGTTAGAATTCGGCCTTGCTGGAGTGTACGGCAAACCTAGCCCATCATCAGAATCCATTTTTATGCCACTACTCTTTGCCTTTTCAGGTGTAGCTTTTGGCACTGGAGGTGCTGGCTTGAACTTTGGCTCTGATACTGTTTCTGGCTTTTGTGCTGTTTCTGGTTTTGTTGTAAATACTCGTGGCGATGATGTTGGCGGTGTATATGCTGGCTTTTGCGGTTGTTGATAAGATGTGCCAACCGTTTTTTGCTTAGTGTCATCATAAGTATTCACTTTATCGTCTGCCGTGTTTGGTTCTTTTGTACTACTCGGAAATGAAACACCTTTAAACGCAGGCTTAGAATTGTTAAAATATGAAGGCGTTTGCGATTTAGAATTTGTATCATTGTCATCTAAATCTGAGTCAGAATCAAAATCGCCATTAGAGTCATCGTCGTACGGGCCGTTATCGTGACCTTTAACTCTGCCAAACACAAGATAAGTTATAATTACTCCTACCATTAAAAACACTGTGCATAGGACTATTACAAGCCACAATTGTATTCCCTGAGTTTGAGCTTTATCAGAAGAGGCTGGTTTATAATCTTCGTTATAAACTCCGCTTTTTGGGGCACGCATAGCAGTTAAAACATATGTTTCTTTTGTACCATCTTCTGCGGTGCAAATTATTTTTATCTTATTGGCTTTTCCAGCAACGAGGCTTGTGTTACCCTCAACTGTTACTTTCGATTTTTCGCTCGCAGGTATTCCTGAAACATCTATTTTATCTGTTTCATAGGGTAGCCAAACTACATATTCCTTTACATTTGGGTTAAATGCCGGCGAGAGAACAAATCCCGCAACAGTAATCCCAGATAGCTTTTTATTTGTATCAGCTGGCTGTGTTGGAACTGTTGGAGCATTTGGGTCTTGCGCTCTTGTAACTTGAATTGTATAAGTTTTTGTCGCTCCGCCTTGCGCCGTTACATTTATTTTAATTGTATTAACACCAACATTTAACTTTGTACTGCTTATCGTCACTGTAGATGTTGGGTCTTGTGTTTTTCCTTGAATGTCAAGCTTGTCTATAGAAAAATCAACAGACGCTGTATATCTTGTTACATTCGGTTTAAAAGCTGGTGAAATTGTTGCATTTGATACCGTGAGCGAGCCTAGATTTGCGTTGCCTGTTTTTGGTGCTTGCGTTACAGGCGGTGCCTTTGTTGTTGTAGGTAGTGGTGCTGCAACTGTCGCTGTATAAGATGCATTGGCTGGAACATCAGACTCACCATCGCTTGCAAGTGAGTCTACAAAAGATACTGTAGCTTTTGTGCCAACAGGGACATTTTTCACCATAAAAGTTGCTGAAAAAACTGACCTTGCTGACGTTATAGGAGATGTTCCGGCGGTGTTGTCATACGCAACCACTCTATTAGCCCCCTGAAATTCAACCATCCAAGGCGAGGCTATAACCTGATTTTTGCTTACAAGCGATAAAACATTTGAATCATAATTTATATCACCCTCAATGCCCAAAATGCCCGAGCCACTAATTGAGTATGTAACAGTTATTTTATCACCCACCCTTATTGTGGAAGGGCCGGACAAACTGCCACGCGCTGTTACTGCCGACGCATTCATCGGCAGAACAATTGCCATTAAAAGCATTAATATTGAAAGTATTGATGCTGTTTTTTTCATAAAGTCTTCCTCCGTTTAACTAAAAGTCAAATAATAAAATAGGCACTATATCAGCCTCCACCTTGACGAACAATTGCTAATATTTGTATCATATCTGTTATATTTATTTTGCCATCGCCGTTATAATCGGCAGCTATCTCATACGCTGGTTTTCCTGTGAAATTGCTCGACGCATCTAGGATTTTTGCTTTAATAGCTATAAAGTCTGTGATGTTTATTTTACCATTTCCGGGCGTTACACCACTCCTTGTAAGATCTCCCTTCACCGACACGGTGTATTCATTTATAACTGTGTTTCCATCCATAATTTTAACAACAAATCCTGTGCCGATTATTGTATCATCCTTTGTTTGTTTTACACTTTGCCTATAAATTTGAATATTTTGACTTTGGTCGATTTGCGATTTAAACTGCGCAAGCGTTGTATTTGTAGAAACGCCTTCAATTACATTTACACTATCCACAACTGTATAATTATCCGATGTTATTTTCCCTGGCACTGAAAAAGTGATAATAAAGTTTACATCCAGTACTATTGGTTCTTGTCCGGATGCTGGATTTTTCTCGGTCGCTGCAACGCTTACAAGCACTTGATTTAACGATTGTGCATAAGATTTTGCAACATCTATCGCTACTGTTGATGAGCTCGTATTTTTATAAAGCTTTGGTGGTGAAGACGCTATTTTTCCATCTAGGTGCGACTGGTAATTGTCTGTAGTATAGCCCTCATCACCTGTTGGCTTACTTGGAACTGAAAAAGTTAAAAATGAATTCTCATCATAACCAGAAATTGAATTAAAGGAGCTATAAGCTTTTGCACTGCTACTATACTCGCCCGATTTATTTCCTATTGCTGATTTTGCAGTTTCGCTCCAATATGTGCTATCGCTCGACATTATTCCCGTTGATTTTCCATCCACATACCCAATAATACCGCCGGCACAAAATTTATCTATTTCATTATCAGAAATAAATTGTGTCATTATACCGCCCTTATTTTTTGCGTTAGTTACTATTTTAACTTCTGTATCTGAATTTACTATTCTTGAAGTTTTGCCCACAATGCCACCGGCAACAAGTGCGCCGTTTTTTGTGATTTTTTCAAGCCCAATATTCAAAAGTTCTTTAGAAGTATACGAATCATACCCTGCATACACTGTGCCTGTATTATTTGCAGTGTTTATAATTCCTGTTTTTGCATTATCTGCTCCTGCAATTCCACCAGACATAGCATTAAAAGCATTTGATTTTGCAATGACCGAGTCCTTATTTTCAACATTAGATATCGTGCTGTTATTTATTCCTGCAATTCCGCCCGCACACGCAGTATACGCGCTTGATGGGTCTACTTTTTTCTTTGCTATCGCTTCTACAATTGCATTGTTTTTTACTCCCGTTATAATTCCTTGTATTTCATTTGTAGAAACAACGCTACCCGCAATCGAACTGGCACCTGTTGAAGTTGCAGACACCCTAGAGCCTGAAACACCAGTTAAATTTGAGCCATCAATAAAAATCGACTTTAAGTTTGCATCTTCAATTAGACTGTTTGCCAGTGTAGCCGTTGGTTTATCTGCAATATTAAAGTTTTTTATTATGCCCTCATTAATCGCAAAAAGTCCTGCAAGTGCATCTACTGACTCGTTTACACTTACTTGAAGATTAAAAATATTTTTATTATTTCCATCAAAAATTCCACCAAAAGACTCAAACATAACTACAGTTTTCTCATCTTTCACGAGTGTTGTCATTCCAAGTGGTATCCATTTTTTGCCCGAATTGTAAAATTGACCGTTGCAGTTTAATTCTAATGGAACTGAGCTTAACTTTTGCTCTGCAATTGCTCTGTTTGTTTGTTCATTTTGAAAGTCCCAATCTAAGAACAATATGTCATTTTCTAGTTTATAGCAAGCTGACATATCTTTTCTTACATTATTTAAATGAGTTGCATTGTTAATTTGATATGGGTCATAAACTCTACCGTTGCCACCCAAAAAATCTGTTGTATTGCCTGCCTTATCCGTAAAAGCCACTGACCTTAACTGTGGATATGGATATGGATAATCTTTCTCTATAAACCAGTCATCATTAAACCCTGAAAACTTAGTTAAATTACGCATTTCTGCAACTGTAAGCTTTGTGCTTTTAGATGCAGACCTGTCAAACGTACCTAAATCTATGCTCTCGTGGTAGTAAGATGTTTTAATATCCGAACCATTTGAATTATCTTGATAACCCGTTATATTTCCG
>JAAYPE010000042.1 GCA_012519975.1 Clostridiales bacterium | reverse complement strand
TTAGAATTGCAGCGGCTCACATTGACTCGCCTCGCATTGATTTAAAACCAAACCCACTTTATGAAGATACCGAGCTTGCACTTTTTAAAACTCACTATTATGGTGGAATTAAAAAATATCAGTGGACTGCTATTCCGCTCTCTCTTCACGGCGTTGTTATGAAAAAGGATGGTTCAAAAGTTTATGTAAATCTTGGTGAAAAGGAAGGCGAGCCAAAGTTTGTAATCACGGATTTGCTTCCCCACCTTTCACAAGAGCAAAATAAGAGAAAGCTAAATGAGGGGATAAAGGGCGAAGAGCTTAATATTCTTGTTGGTAGCAGACCTTTTAAAAGTGATGAGGGTAGCGAGCTTGTAAAGCTTAATATTATGCGTTTACTTAACGAAAAATACGGAATTGTCGAGCAAGACTTTTTGTGCGCAGAGTTGCAACTTGTGCCTGCTTTTGTTGCTTGTGACATTGGATTTGACCGTAGTATGATTGGCGCATATGGTCACGATGACAGAGTTTGTGCCTATCCTGCAGCTATTGCCGCTTTTGAAATGGACACTCCAGAGCATACAATTTTAACTGTTTTAGCCGACAAGGAAGAGGTTGGGAGTGACGGTAACACAGGCCTTAATTCGTCGTATCTAAAATATTTTGTTGCAGACCTTGCCCGTATGCAAGGGGTCGAGGGCCGAGATGTTTTATCAAAATCCGAGTGTCTTTCTGCCGATGTAAACTCTGCATTTGACCCTACTTTTCCTGATGTTATGGAAAAAAGAAATTCATCATACCTTAACAAAGGTGTTGTTGTTACAAAATACACAGGCGCTAGAGGCAAGAGTAGCACATCTGATGCTAGTGCCGAATTTATGGACAGATGCCGTCAGATTTTTGACAGTGCCGATGTTCTTTGGCAAATCGGAGAGCTTGGCAAGGTAGACCTTGGTGGTGGTGGAACAGTTGCAATGTATATTGCAAATCTTGATGTTGATGTTGTTGATGTTGGCGTTCCTGTTTTATCTATGCATTCACCTTTTGAAGTTGTTTCAAAGCTTGATGTGTTTATGGCATACAGAGCTTTCCTTGAGTTTTTTAAAGCAAAATAAATAAACACAAAAATTATATATAAATTAAACAATCCCCCTGTTGTAGGTGTTTTATCTCTACAGTAGGGGGTTGATTTATTTTAAAGAGTGTGTTTTGCTACTTGTTTTTGCGATATAAATAAGTAGGACTAGCACTTTTAACTTTTAATCGGATAAAGTTTTGCAGACTAAGTTTAGTTTTTCTTTTTTAAAATAAAAATATATTGAATTACTCTTTGCCATGTGGTAAAATATCACTGTTCGTATGTTGCAATGAGAGGAATTTATAATATGAATAACAATACAAACAAAAAAAGGATTTTATTTCAACTGCTCTATTTTGTTTTAACAAGCATAATAATAATTTTGGTTAGCTTTTTTGTTGATAACCAATTATATCTTTGCTATATTTTTTTGTTTTTGCTAATTATTTTTTATTTTGTTAGACGGCTTATTTTAAAAAAGTATAAATAAATATAAAATAAAAATCCCCTGTTCAAATACGAACGGGGGATTTTAAGTTATGCATAAAACAATATTTTATTTTTCTGATTTTGCAATTTTCAGTCCTAGCTCTTCTAGTTGAACATCATCAACCACCGATGGACATTGAGTCATAGGTTCGGTTGCATTTTGAAGTTTTGGGTATGCTACAACATCACGCAAGGTTTCACAACCCACCATTTGCATAATAAGTCGGTCAAGCCCTATACCCATTCCACCGTGTGGTGGTGCGCCATATTTAAACGCCTCTAGCAAATATCCAAATTTTGCTTGAGCTTCTTCTTGTGAAAGTCCCAGCAGTGTAAACATTTTGTTTTGAAGCTCTGGGTCTGTAATTCTAATCGAACCGCTTGACAACTCAACACCGTTCAACACCAAGTCATATGCCTTTGCATTAACCTTTGATTTATCCGTTTCAAGGTACTGCAAACAATCGTCCATTGGTGCCGTAAATGGGTGGTGCATTGCAACAAACTCGCCCATTTCTTCATCATAATCAAAAAATGGAAACTCCGTAATCCACAGAAAATTAAATTTATCCTTTGGAATTATATCAAGCTTTTTTGCAACCTCTAAACGAAGCGCACCAAGCATTGAGAGAACCTTTGATTTGTTTGTATCTCCGATAATTAACACAGCATCTCCAACCTGTGCATTTGCCGTATTTAAAATATTTTGCATTTCTTCTTCTGATACAAATTTGCCAAACGATGAGGTTGTAGAGTCTGGTGTCATTCTAATCCAAGCAATTCCCTTGCCACCAATGCCTTTTACAAAATCGGTTAGCTTGTCTATCTCTTTTCGGCTAAGTGTTTTTATAGCGTCTTTTGCAGTTATTCCGCAAACACATCCGCCACCATCAACTGCCGACTTAAACACGCCAAATCCACTGTCCTTTACAATTTGTGTCAAGTCATAAAGCTCCATATCAAAGCGTGTGTCTGGCTTGTCTGAGCCGTATCTGCTCATCGCATCTTTATATGTTAGGCGAGGGAGTGGAGTGCTTATATCCACACCTATACCGTCTTTAAAAACAGTTTTTACATACCCCTCAACAACTTCTAGCACATCTTCCATATCAACAAAAGACATTTCTAAGTCAATTTGCGTAAACTCTGGTTGACGGTCAGCACGCAAATCTTCGTCGCGAAAACATCTTGCGATTTGCATATATTTGTCAAACCCTGCAACCATTGAAATTTGCTTATAAAGCTGTGGCGACTGTGGGAGTGCGTAAAAAGTGCCCTGATGCAATCGGCTAGGAACTAAAAAATCTCTCGCACCCTCTGGTGTTGATTTTATAAGCATTGGTGTTTCAATTTCTATAAACCCCTGCTGGTCAAAATAATCTCTTGTGATTTTTACGATTTTATGACGAAGCAACAAGTTGCTTTGCAAGTCAGGGCGACGCAAGTCAAGGTAGCGATGTTTAAGACGGGTGGCTTCGCCTGTTTGCGAATTTTCAACAATCTCAAAAGGAGGTGTTTGGCTCTTTGCAAGAACACGCAAATCCTCTACCTCAATCTCTATTTCACCTGTTGGTATATCTTTATTTTTAGACGCTCTTTCACGCACTTTTCCCCTTGCCATTAAGACATATTCACTGCGAACAGAAAAAGCTTTTTCAAAATTCTGTTTATCCACTACATTTTCATCAAAAGCAAGTTGAATTACGCCCTGCCTATCTCTTAAATCAATAAAAATAAGCGAACCCAAATCCCTTTGTTTTGCCACCCAACCACAAACTACAACTTCTTTGCCAATGTCACTTGTTCTAAGGTCGCCACAGTAATTTGTCCTTTTAAGTCCTGTCATTGAATCCATTATATAATGCCTCCCAAAAGTGCGTTAATATCCATTCCCTCAAACGAATCATCTGACAAACTGCTAACAATTGTTTGAATTGCAATTGATGAAAAATCGTCAACAATTTTGTCTACTTCAATTTCCTGCACTTCTCCACTTTCCATATTCTTGAGCTTTGATTTTCCGCTTTTAATTTCGTCCTCTCCCAAAACAGTGGTAAAAGCAGCGCCGATTTTGTTTGCATATTTCATCTGTGCTTTTACAGAGCGTCCGACGATATCAGTCGTCACAAAAAGCCCCTCGCTACGCAAGTCTTTAGCTATTCTTGAGGCAACAAGCGACGATTGCTCATCCGTTGTCGCTATATAAAGGTCGCACTTATTTGGAGTTGGAAGCTCTATTGACTGCGCTTGCAAAATCAGCATAAGCCTTTCCATTCCCATTGCAAAACCTAGAGATGGAGTGCTGGCACCACCTAACTCTTGTGCAAGACCATCATACCTGCCACCACCACAAACCGTGCCTTGTGCGCCAATTTGGTCAGACACAAATTCAAACACTGTGCGTGTATAGTAATCAAGTCCACGCACGATTGTTGGGTTGACAATATAATTAATATTCATCGAATCAAGGTGTTTTTTTACTGTTTCAAAATGACTTTTACAGTCGTCGCAAATATAATCAATCACCTTTGGTGCATCTTTTGCAATTTCTGAGCAAACTGAGCTTTTACAATCCAAAATTCTCATTGGATTTCGCTCAAGTCTGCCAAGACAAGTGTTGCAAAGTGCATCTTTTTTGCTTTCAAAATAAGAGTGCAAAGCCTTATGATATTCTGCACGGCAATCAGGACAACCAATTGAATTTAGTTCAAGCCTTAAATTCTGTATTCCAAAAAAGTCAAAAATTTCATTTGCAAGGGCGATAATTTCTGCATCTGCCGACGCACTTTGCGTGCCAAAACACTCAACACCAAACTGATGAAACTCACGCAATCTGCCCGCTTGTGGTTTTTCGTATCTATAGCAAGATGTAAAGTAATAAACCTTTTGTGGCATTGGCTCATTAAAAAGTCCGTGTTCTAAAAACGAACGCATAGCACCTGCTGTCCCTTCTGGACGCAAGGTTATTGAGCGACCGCCCTTATCCTCGAATGTATACATTTCTTTTTGCACCACATCGGTAGTATCTCCTACCGAGCGTGAAAACAAATCTGTATATTCAAACACTGGTGTGCGAATTTCGCAATACCCATAATTGTGTGCAATTTCTGCTATTACTTGCTCTACTGTGCGAATTTTATAACTATCTTTTGGCAAAATGTCTTGCGTTCCCTTAACTGCTTGTATATTTGTCGACAATTTGTCCCCTCCTATTTATTACATATGTCGAAAATCCCTTTTACGAATACCTTTAATAACCCTTAGATTATATACAATTATAGTGTTTTTGTAAATAGTGGCAAGGTTTATATGCAATAAAATTTACAGATAGTTTTGTTGCAATCATTTGCGTGTTATTTTTGTTTGACCAAATGCAAATAGCAAATGTGTTGTTTTATTTTTAGTCTTATGATTGTTTGTTTTGCCCTCGTTTGCTTTCTTGCTCTCATTCTTGTTCTTGTTATCGTTCTTACTCTTGCTTATTCATTTCTTGTTCTTGTTTATCTTTTTGCTCTCGCTCCCATTATTACTCTTGCACATTCATTTCTTTGCTCGCCAAAGAAACGAATCAAAGAAAGGCGACACGGGGGAAACCCTCTGCGACCCTTTCAGTCGGTTTTCCCCCGTGCCCCCCATCCGCTACGATGTGGGAAGTTTTATGTTTAGGTGGGTTTTAGAGATTTAAAAAACAATTTACAAATTCTAATTATCATAATATTAATAACTTATATTTCCCCGACCCATTCAAGACGATGGAATAAACTTTAGAGTTATAATAGCTTTTAGAGATTAAAAATAATTTACGAATTCTAATTACCATAATACTAATAACCTGTTTTCCTCCCGTTCAAGACGATGGAATAAGTTTGTTGGGTATGGTTAAATTTAAAACACAGGTAATAAATGTGTAGGTTTATGATTCGCGGTATTATAACTTTAGCTTTAAATAAGAGCGATATTCAATAATTATCAGTATTAGCGTTTATTTTTAACACAAGCACAAACTTGTTTTACACCTTTTTAAAACAAAAAACAACGATGCCAAGTAAGCAATACATAAAAGCTTAAAGGTCATCATCGTTTTGCAAAGCGTATTTTATTAAAAGTTTGAGGCTAATTAAAATTACTCCTCCATTTGTTTTCCGAGAAAAGATGCGGCAACTTGTGCAAGCTTAATTTCTGTTTGCGAGGGAATAGAAACATCAGAGTTATCCCCAGAGAAAAAAATAATAACTCCCAAAATATCCCCTGCACCAATGATAGGGCAAGTGACAAGAGCGTTTCTGTCAACACCCTCTATAGGGATTAGTTTTTCTGTTTGAGAGGCGATAAAGGACTCACGATTTTCCATAATTCTCTCAAGCTCGGGAGAAACTCGCCTATCTAAAACTTCCTTTTTAGAAATCCCAGAAACTGCAATAGCGTGATCCCTGTCGCAAATCACAACGGGCAGATTAGTGCTTCGGTTTAGCACTTCACAATATTGTGAGGCAGAGGAAGACAGCTCTCCCACAAGTGAATACTTTTTAAAAATTACTTCGCCATTTGAATCTGTATATATTTCCAGAGGGTCGCC
>JAAYPE010000041.1 GCA_012519975.1 Clostridiales bacterium | reverse complement strand
TTACCATTTTTAATCCGCCCCTTTACATTTTAGTGGCAAAGACTTTATCAAAAAAGTCTACCCCTTCAAGCCACTTTTATATTACCTATATGATAACATAAAAAGTTAATTTCTGACAATGATAAACCAAGAAAATTTTTCACAAAGAATTTAGTGTGAATTGGTCATTTTGTCCATTTAACTTTGTGTAATTTGTATAACCCTTTCTACTTCATCCGTTATTATTAAGTCGCAACCAGCGTCAAGCATTTTGCCAATTTTTTTTACAGAATTTGCTCCCCAACAATTAACCATTATGTTGTTTTTGTGACACTCTTCAACATATTGTCGCCTTAAAAATCTAGCATTGGGGTGAATTGCTTGAAAGCTGTTTGCCTTTACTTTTTCAATATTTTTCATAGCTTTATTTTCTCTTGAAAAGTCTGCCGTGGTAAAAAGTGCGCCTATTTTCAGCGTATCATCAAGCTTTTGGATTGTTTTCAAAACCTCAAAATCAAAGCTTGAATAAACAACATCACCTGTAAAGTCGTTCGCCTTTACACAATCAATTACCTTTCTTACTATCTCTTCATTTCTTTCTGCCTGTGATTTAATTTCTATGTTAATTATTTCGAATTTGCTTGCGATTTCTAGCACTTCTTTTAGCGTTGGTATTCTAGTATTTTTAAATTCTGGTGAATGCTTTATTCCAAAATCAAAGTTTTTAAGTTCATCCAGAGTAAAATCCTTAATTTTGCCTTTTCCGTTTGATGTTTCATTAATAGTGTAATCGTGACAAATTACAAGTTCACTGTCTTTTGTCATTTGAACATCAAACTCTATACCATTTGCTCCACTTTCAAATGCTTTTAAAAACGCTGGAATTGTATTTTGTGGCGCATATTTAAATGCTCCTCTGTGGCTTATGATTTTTGTCATACCCCCACCCCCTACTACTAATTTTACCATAAATTTTATTTTTTCTCATCTAAAAATCAAAAATAAAAATACCACTTCAGTTATGAAATGATATTTTGTATAACAGTCTATTTCTTTGATTTTATTGTATCCATAAATTTTTCATAGATTTCTACGATTTTAAATCGGGCATCAATTTCTGGGTCGCCTTTTACAAGATTAGATTCACCCTGTGTTAAAACTGCGTCAATTTCCTCTTGCTGAGTTGCACCCGGTAAGCACAACGGCGGAAACATTACGCACCACCAATTCTTGCCCGCTCCCTCTCCAATAATAACTCTAACCGCTTGATATTGCCCCGCCGGAAGAGTGATATTATCATATGAACGAGTGCCAAAATACTCTTGCCCTAGCTCAATTCTAACATCATAATCATAGCCCTCTTGAGCTATGACCTCCTGTGCAACTTTTAAGAGCTCGTCCTGTGCATTTTCTATTTTTTGCTGTGCTTCAACAACATCCGACGCACCACCAAAAACATCTTTTCCCTGTTTTAAAACCGCATCCCTAACTTTTAGTTTAAGCTCTTGGTCATAATCCTCGTCCGAATTTGCTATAATATGCATTCTCAAAACGCTATGTTTAACGCCTTCACAACTTGCTGCAAACCCCGTAATGCTGATTGCTAGCGTAAGTACCATTGCCATAATAATTGAAATTTCTATTTTTTTAAAATTCTTGATATTCATAAAAACACCGTCCCTTCACCTAAATTATGGACGGTGTTTTTAAAGTTTATTCATTTAAAAATTATTTTTTAATTTATTACGCAACCTTGTCCAACAGGTTTGCAAACAAAAACATCTTTAATGCTCTTTTTCAGCTCCTTAGCGCAGGATTTTGCGTCATTCTCATTTGCAAATACCCCAAAAACCGTTGGACCGCTACCGCTCATACAATGCCCTATTGAATTATGTTCTCTCATAACTCGCTTAATCTCTACCCTTTCAAGCACCTCTATAACCTGCTCAAAAACATTGCCCATACTAAGACATATACGGTTTAAATCCTGTGTAACAACAGCCCTTAACATTCCCTGCCTGTCCAGATGACGACAATCCTTAAAATTGTCAAAATCGGCATAAGCTTGCGCCGTAGAAATGCCTTGATCAGGTTTTGCTAAAACTAAAAAACACTCTGGCATATCTGGCAACGGTGCTAAAACTCCGCCAATATCAAGCGCTAACATCGTTCCCCCTTGCATACAAAAAGGAACATCTGCACCTACTTGCAACCCTATTTCTGATAATTGTTTGATTGATAAACTTGTGTCAAAAATTCTATCCAGTGCTACTATTACTGCTGCAGCGTCTGCACTTCCACCGGCAAGACCTGCCTCTAGCGGAATTCGTTTTTGTATGTCTATATGAATGCCACTATTTTTGCAATTAGTGCTTTTAAAAAACAGCTTTGCAGCTTTTACCGCAATATTAGAGCTATTGCACGGCACACTGCTATTTGAGCAAGACAATGTAATCTCACCGCTGTTTGTTTTATCCACGGTTATGGTATCGTAAATACTAACAGATTGCATTATCATATAAAGGCTGTGATATCCATTTTCTGTTTTTCCTAAAATATCTAACATTAAATTAATTTTTGCTGCGGCATTTACAACCATCTTAAAAACTCATTCTCCTCCCAAACTACTCAATAGGTATCATAATCGGCACTCTGTTTTGATACAGGGTTATAAAGTTAAAACCGCAATCGACTGCTATTTCCATTGTCTGTTCAACACCACTGCCGATATCCCTAGCCTTGTGAGCATCAGAGCCTATTGTAATGCGCTCGCCACCAAGCTCTTTAAACCTTTTGACTATATCCTTAGTTGGCATTGTATCTCCAAGCGCCCCCCTAAGGCCTGATGTGTTGATTTCTAGTGCTTTGCCATTTCTAGCCAAGACCTTTAAAATCTCGTCAGTATAATCACTGTATTTTTTTAAATCAACATCAATATCATATTTTCCCTTTATATATCTTATTGGGTATGTCAAATGGACTAATGAATCAAATCCGTCCCACTTTGCAACACCTAAAACCTCTTTAAAATACTGAGTCATAACCTTATCAATATCCTGCTTAGAAAAATCCATAAAATAAAAATCTTCACCGCCTCTTAGGTTATGGATTGCTGCAAGGACAATGTCAAACTTATATTTAGCAATTATTTCTTCTGCAGTTTTTATGTCATAGGTAGGTTGTCCAAGCTCTACTCCAGAGCTTACGATAAGCCTGCCCGTATAAACACTTCTCGCTTTTACAGACTCAAAGTAAGACTGCTTTATCCTCTTTGATACGTTTTTATTTTGTTTATAATCGTCTACCTCGCAATGATCTGTAAACGCAATTGCTCGAAGACCCTTTTGCTGTGCAACTTCGCACATATACATTATAGCGGCGCTACCGTCTGGTGAATTGTCTGTGTGAGTATGCATATCAAGTAATTTATTAAAGCCCATTTCTATGCCCCTTTTACAATAAACGCTTATAATTTTTTACATCTTTTAATAAATAATAACATAAATTTTGTTATTATAACAGTACTTGTAACAAATTAATACCGTATAAACATTTTTTATATGCAAATGTTATTGTTTGTGTTATAATTGGATATATTTATTATACAAATTAAAAACGGAGGTATATTATGCGTTCAGTAATCACTGTTGTGGGCAAGGATATGGTAGGAATTCTCTCAAAAGTTTCAACACTTTGTGCAGAAAATAAGGTTAACGTCATCGAGGTTTCTCAAACTATTCTTCAAGATATGTTTTGTATGATTATGCTTGTTGATTTAAGCGAGTGCAACTTGAAGTTTGGTGATTTTTCAGACAAGCTCTCAAAAATCGGCAACGAGATGAACCTTTCTGTTCACACTATGCACGAAGATATTTTTAACTCTATGCACAAAATATAATTTTTAAATTTATGGTAATTACCTTTGAGGTGGAAAGATGATAAACACAAGAGATATACTTGAAACAATCGGTATGATTCAAGACGAGCATTTAGATATTCGTACTATTACTATGGGCATTTCACTGCTAGACTGCTGTGATTCAAACATTGATAATGCTTGCGCAAAAGTTTATGACAAAATTGCAAAAAAGGCTGAAAACCTTGTAAAGGTTGGAGAAGATATTGAAAAGGAGTATGGTATTCCTATTATTAACAAAAGGGTTTCTGTTACACCTATTTCAATGATTTTAGCCGCAAGTGGTGGCGACCCTGTAAAATATGCACTAGCACTTGAGAGAGCATCGCAAACCGTTGGCGTAAACTTTATCGGCGGATATTCTGCTCTGGTTCAAAAAGGTTTTGCAAGCGGTGACGAAGCTCTTATTAATAGTATTCCTGAGGCTTTGGCTATAACTGAGCATCTTTGCTCTAGCGTTAACATAGGCTCTACAAAAGCCGGTATTAATATGGACGCTGTAGCTTTAATGGGTA
>JAAYPE010000004.1 GCA_012519975.1 Clostridiales bacterium | reverse complement strand
ACAAGTCTGAAGAGTATGCAAAAGAAAAATATGAGCATCTTGTTAAACTTCAAGAGCTTTATGATCCAAACAAATAAATTCTAAACAAATTACGGTCAAGAGCCTATGTTCTTGACCGTGTTTTTTTTAAAGTTTAAACAACACACTTGATGTGAATATTTTTCAAAAAAGGAATATTGATTGACAATAAATCTCTTTAATGCTATAATTATGAAAGAATATGTTCAAAATTAATAATTGATTGGCTTGATGATTTATGAGAAGAAAAAAAGATAGTGAATTAATTTATGAGACTGCCTTAGGTTTTTTTTCACGCTACGGCTACAAAAAAACAACCCTTGAGGACATTGCAACTGGACTCAATATGAGCAACAGCAATATTTATTCTTATGCAGATAGCAAACGCTCACTTTATTATGATTGTATTGAGTACGCTGTTGAAAGATGGCAGACAAAAGTTTTTGATTCTATTAATAACAATTTAGAAGCTGCAAACGACCCTGTTAAAAGGCTTCGTTTATCGTTTAAAGTTGCAGCCGACCATCTTTTGGAAGACGAGGCACTTTGTAACCTCATTAGAAAAGATTCAGCTATTTTCCCCTTATCTCCAACCATTGACCCTACGGAAAAATATAATAATGTTTTTATTGATTATATTTGTGACATTTTAAAAGACGGCATTGCAAAAGGCGTTTTTCAAAATCTAAATCCACAAGAAACAGCAATAATTATTTTTAACATCTACAAATCTCTTGTGATTGAATCATACATTAGGCAAGGCAAGGAAGATATGCAAAATTATTTTCAAACAACCCTTGACCTTTTACAATATGGCATAATCAAAAGATAAACTACATAAAGTTATTTAAGCAGGCATTAATTTGTCTGCTTTTATTTTTTTAAAAAAGCTTTATGAAATAATAACAAATTAAGCTTTTATCCCACATAAACGGCGACTGTCGAATAGCATTAAAACTGTGTATGATATAATAAACCGCAAGCGATTATTATATTCAACTTGTGTCCCGCCTAATCGGCGATGGACAAATTGTATCAAAATCACTTTGCAATTATGATACAATATAACAAGGAGATAAAATTTATTTTTAAAAGGAGCGGTTTTGTGACTGTATGGGTACTTGAATTTATAGTTTTAATTTTGATTGGGTTATTGTTAATTTACTTGGGATGGCGAATATGGAAAAACGAGCAAATTACATTAATTCACGATTATCACTATTCTAATGTTTCTAAAGAAGATATAAAACCATATACAGAAAAAACAGGAAAATCTTGCATTATAATAGGTTCTGGCATTGTATTAACCGGTGTTATCGACCTTATAACACGCTCATTTTATGGATGGATAGTTTTTGCAATATCCTTTTTATTGGGTGCAATTTTAATTTTTATCACGCAAAACAAATATAACGGTGGATTGTTTTAACTGTTGATGTCACAAAGTAATGGGTTAATATTGCGACTGCATAAGTAAATATCGTTAAATAGTATTTATCCCCCCACGGGTTCGCAAGGCGAAACCCCCGCAGACCCGCAAGGCGAAACCCCCGCAGACCCGCAAGGCGAAACCCCACAAGACTCGCAAGGCGAAACCCCACAGACCCGCAAGGCAAAAATCCACAGACCCGCAAGGCAAAAATCCGCAGACCCGCAAGGCAAAAATCCGCAGACCCGCAAGGCAAAAATCCGCAGACCCGCAAGGCAAAAACCACAATTTAGTAAAACAAAAAGAGCTTAGACATCAAGTCATAAGCTCTTTTAATAATTTAAAATAAATTATTTTTTCTTTGCAATTACAAATGCTGCTGCAGAAATAGCTGTAAGTGCTACAACTCCTGCTATGCCAGCCTCACCTGTTGAAGGGATGTCGCTCTTTGGAACTGGAGCATCTTTAACAACAACTGTTTGTGGTGCAACTGTTTGCTCTACTGGTGCAGAAGCGAGTGGAACTGAAGGATCTTCAATATCAACAATCTCCTGTGTTGTTTCCTCTACAGTTGTTTCCTCTACAGTTGGCTCCTCTGTTGTTGGCTCTGTTGTAGTTGTTGGAGGATTACCAAACCTAAAGTGGTATTCCCACTCTTTTACAACATCATAGCTAACATAAAAGCTAAGTATAGGCTCTCTTTTCTTTGCCTCTCCAACCTCTTCAGTTGTTGTGTCCTTTGCAGGCTTTTTGAAAAGAAGTGCTGAAGCTGACATTGTGCTCATACCCATAATGAAAACGATTGATAGTGCAAGAATTAACGCAAATGATTTTTTAATTTTTCTCATTGGAATCAAATCCTTTCTTTTATGTAAAAATTTAGGGTAGCCCCTACGCTTAGATATATCTTACTACCTCTGGTATTTATTGTCAACGAAAAAAGGCAAATATTTCTCACTTTTGTTGCTTTTTATAAAAAGCGTATTCTTTTCTTGTTCATAATTTGTGATAATTTTAAATTATTTATTAATTTGATAACTTGATTGAAAAAATCATTTGTTATTTTAAAAAGTTTTTACTATAAATAAAAGGTTTTTGGACAGAATAATAAAAATTAACAAAATATGAATGAGGGTGTATTTTTATGGATAAAAAGGAAAAAAAAGAGAGAAAAATCAAATCAATGACTAAAAAAATATCAGAAATTTGGCAAAACAGCAGTTCGGAAGTCACCGACGATATTGCAAGCGATATTTTAGGAAGTTATACTGGAAATCCTAGGGATTCGTCAGTTCCTGAGCAAGATGCCGATGATTTGTAAACTTTTGCTTAATTTTATGACTAATTGCTTTATATGTGTTTAAATTTATACCGTTGAATGTTATAATGTTCCTGTGTTAAAACTTATCGCAAATGTAATCAAGGAGTTTTTTATGCAGGAGTTTCTTAGACGAACATGGGCATCTATAAATCTTGATGCTTTAAATAAAAATTTTTGCGCAATACGAAATGCA
Source organism: Clostridiales bacterium (assembly GCA_012519975.1). Taxonomy (GTDB): domain Bacteria; phylum Bacillota; class Clostridia; order Oscillospirales; family Acutalibacteraceae; genus RZYX01. The sequence goes on along the minus strand of JAAYPE010000004.1, from coordinate 3,765 downwards.
ACAAATCCCTGTGCCAAAATTATGTCTGTTATCAAGGCAGACGCTTATGGGCACGGGGCTTTGCCCGTTGCAAATGAGCTAATCTCTGCTGGGACGGACTGGTTTGCCGTTTCTAATTTGGACGAGGCTTTACAGTTACGCCGTGGCGGTGTAGAAATTCCAATACTTATTTTAGGCTACACTCCTCCAGAATTTGCAAAAACGCTTGCGCTCAACGATATTTCTCAAGCCGTTTTCAACATGGAATATGGCGAGCTACTTGCAAAAAACGCAGTTGATAATTGTGTTGAGGTGAATGTTCATATAAAAATCGATACCGGAATGTCACGAATCGGTTTTTCATATCAAGACAATGTTTTAAATTCCTCATCTATTGATGAAATTGAAACGCTTTGCAGGACTCACGGTCTTTATAGTGAGGGGGTTTTTACTCACCTTGCACGCGCTGATGAGCCTATGGACGGTGAAGTTTTTACAAGAGTTCAGTTTGACCTGTTTTTAGACGCTATCTCAAGGCTTGAAAACCGTGGTATACACTTTGATTATCGTCATTGTTGTAACTCCGCAGGAATTGAAATGTTTCCAGAAATGCACCTTGATATGGTTCGCCCCGGAATTATTTTATACGGCTTGTCACCATCCGACTTTACAAAAACGGCACTTGACTTATCTCCCGTTATGGAGCTTAAAACCGTTGTTTCAATGCTTAAAAACATACCAGCTCAAACACCCATAAGCTACGGTGGGACATTTGTGTCACCAAAGGATATGACAATTGCCACTGTGCCGATTGGGTATGCAGATGGGTATTGCAGGCGACTTTCAAACAACGCATTTATGCTTGTAAACGGAGAGGTAGCGCCGATTATTGGTAGGGTTTGTATGGATCAAACTGTGCTTGATGTAAGCGATATTGCAAATGTTGAAAACGGAATGACTGTTACAGTTTTTGGAACTGACAACGGTCAAACGCTTTTTGTTGACGACCTTGCACTAAGGCTTGACACCATCAATTATGAACTTGTTTGTGCTATTGGTATGCGTGTTCCAAGGGTTTATACCAAAGGGGACGAAATCATTAGTGTTATTGATTATTTAGATTAACGTGGAAAAGGAGAAACAAAAATGAAAGCTAGTGAAAGTAATAGCCGTTACACCGGCAAAGTTCGTGAGTGTACTAACTATTCTGTGCGCGGGATTAAAAATTTGCTTAAAGATGAGGACGTTAAATCAAGGCACGCTTGCTCGCAAGGTGAACTAGATGTTCAAAAACATTTGCAATCTGAACTGCAGAATTTTTGTGATGAAGTTTATGCAGAATCTTTTACAGCGAAAATTAATACTAATAAAATTTCAAATCTTTTTGCTTTTATCTTTATGTTTTTATCTGCCGCTGCTATTATTTTGTCAAATTTTATATCTGAAGCTATACTTTTTGCAAGTGTTGGTTTTTCTATTTTGGCATTTGCGTCTATGTTAGGGTTGTTTAATAAATTTGCAAAAAGCAAAAAAAGTCTGAATGTAATTGCAAAAAGAAAATCACTAGGCGTTGCAACACATAAAGTAGTTTTTTGTGCCAATACCGACGCTCCATTTAAAAGGCGAATTTACAAATCAACAGAAAATGCGTTTACCACACTTACTTTTATCGGTATATTTCTTCACTTGGATTATGATGTTTTTTTGCTTGGCTCAACATATTATAATCTGTTTGACTTAAATCATATGCCTGTTATGACCGTTGTTTCTTATTTTTTAATTGGTTTTTCCCTGTTTCCTTTAATTTGTATTTTTGCAGTTAATACAGGCTCTGCAATTCCTGGTGTTGCAGACAATTTGTCTGGTAGCTTTGCTTGTGTTGGCGCTATGCGTTATCTTTCAGAATTTGATTTAAGGCTTGACAACACTGATGTTTTTGTTGTTTTAACTGGTGCTAAAAATGCAAACTTTGCAGGGGCAAAAGCTTATGTTGATGCACACGCAAATGAGGATAAAAAGTGCGATACATTGTTTGTTTGTGTGGACACAATAAAGGGTATTGAAACTTTGAGTATAAAAAGTGGAACAAGCAAGGGCACAAAGCTTGTTTTTGAAGCTAGTGAAAACACAAAACATACTCCTATAAAAAGTGAGGCAAAGTATCTAAAAGGCGATGCAAGTGTATTTTCTAAATCTGGAATTAACTGCGCAACAATTACAACTTTGGGTGCGGTGGCCCCTGAATTTTATGGAACAAAGCACGATAATCTTGACAATCTTGATACAAAATCAACCGAGGCTACAATAAACATTTTGCTTGAGAGTGCGTATCTTGTAGATGCTAAAAGCAAATAAATAGAAGTAGCAAAGCCATCCATTTTAACTAAATGGATGGCTATTTTGTTTTAATTTTAAAACAAAAAGGTGCAGAGCATTTGCCCCACACCTTTGGTTATTAAATAATTAAGCTGTTTTATACAACCTAGAATTATTGGAGAAGTTGAAGAACGCTTTGTGGCATTATGTTTGCCTGTGCAAGCATTGCTGTTGCAGCTTGATTAAGAATGTTATTCTTAGTCATTGCCATCATCTCTTTTGCCATATCAACATCACGAATACGGCTTTCAGCTGATGTCAAGTTCTCTGCTGTTGTTCCAAGGTTGTTAACTGTATGCTCTAGGCGATTTTGCATAGCACCAAGGTCTGCTCTTTGCATTGATACTTGGTTGATAGCACTGTCAATAAGCTCAATTGCACTAGCTGCGTCATCTAGTGTTGCGATAGATGCATCTGTGATTTGAAGGCTTGCGCTATTCATATTCTCAATGTTAAGTTCAACTTGCCCGTCTGTTGTGCCAGATGTTCCAATTCTGAACTTTAGTGAGTTTGCTGATGCTGTACCTGGAGTTACTGTTACTGTATCAGCTTCATCACCAACTATTGCATTCTCAACTGTGAGTGTAACGCCTTTCCATTTGTTAGCATCTGCTACAGTAGCATCGTCTGCAACAACTGCTATAAAGGTTTTACCATCAATTGAGGTAAATGTAACGCCATCTGTTTCTTCAGTTGTAGCTGCAGTCAAAATTGTTCCATCAGATGTCAATGTAATTGTGTCTTCTTCTGTAAGGTTTCCGCCAGAAATTGTAAACTTAGCAGCGTTGTCACCTGTAAGGTTTGTAATTCCGTCACCTGCGCCTGTTGCCTCTGTTCCACCGAGAGAACCATCAAGAAGATTGATTCCGTTAAAGTTTGTGGAAGTAGAGATTCTGTCAATCTCACTCTTGAGAGCTGTCATCTCTTTGTTAAGAGCCTCACGGTCTACTGTATCTTGGTATGTACCGTTAGCTGATTGAACTGCAAGTTCACGCATTCTTTGAAGAATTGAGTGAGTTTCTTGCAAGCCACCCTCTGCTGTTTGAACAAGAGAAATAGCGTCGTTTGCGTTTGCTGTTGCTTGGTCAAGTCCACGGATTTGAGCACGCATTTTTTCAGAAATTGCAAGACCAGCTGCGTCGTCTCCTGCACGGTTTATACGATAGCCAGATGACAATTTTTCAAGGTTCTTAGAAAGAGCTGATGTGTTGATGCTAAGTTGTCTGTGAGCATTAAGAGCACTAATATTATGTTGTATACGCATGATATATCCTCCTTAATATATCCGCTGACAAATCTTCGGTTATCCGAATTTATAAAATCTGCCAGTCGGCTTTGAGGCATCCTTGCCTCATATAAGTTTTGTTACTTTTGAAAAACGCGCGCCATTTTTCGTTTGCAACTTTTTGT
>JAAYPE010000003.1 GCA_012519975.1 Clostridiales bacterium | reverse complement strand
TTTAACAACTTCTTTTTTGAAGTCTTCATTGTAACGTACTGACATTGTTCAGTCCTCCTTTTGGATAATTAATATTATATATCATATTAATCGTACAAGGTGTTACAAATTTAATATACCACTACAGGTATGGAAATATCATCGTAAATAGAAAACAAAAATGCCCTGTCTGATATTAGTCGTAATGTCGATATCGGATTGGGCATATTTTTTATGCAAGGCTGAAAGCCAGGCGATGCGCCTTCAGCTTTTTTCAAATTATATGTAAACTTTTTTGCATTCATATTGACATTTTTAGATTTGAAGCATATACTATATCATATCAAGTATTTTGGATTTGAGGTGAGAACATAATAACCACATATGATGATCAAGTAAAGGTGTTCAAAGCCTTTTGTGATGAAAAGCGGCTGCGTATCCTTGAGCTGCTTCGTAGCGGTGAAAAATGTGCCTGTGTGCTGATAGAACAGCTTGATATGCCGCAGTCTTCGTTGTCCTATCACATGAAAATTCTCTGTGAGTCCGGAATCGTGGACAGCAGGCCTGAGGGCAAATGGATATACTATACAATATGTGAAAAGGGTGGCGGAGAAGCTATAGCACTTTTGAAAGAGCTCCTCACGCTGGAGGCAATAACTGAGGAAAGTAATTGTTGTCTGTAAAGGCCATTTATCTAATAAAATGGCTTTTTTCAGATACTATATATCAAATATTTTGGATATGACTGTCCAATTATGAAAGAGAGGTTTTATCACAATGCAAGTATTAAGAGCTATTTGGGGGTTTATTCAGAATCAACTACTCGGCATGAATTGGCTCAATGATGTGATAGGCAACGGGTTATCGGCTTTGGGGCTGGATATAAGCAATCGCTGGGTCGCCAGTGCACAGTTTTTTATCTATGATACGATCAAGATTGTTGTTTTGCTTTGCGTCTTAATTTTCATTATTTCTTATATTCAGAGTTTCTTTCCGCCGGAAAGGACTAAAAAAATATTGGGACGCTTTCATGGAATTGGCGCGAATACAATTGCTGCTTTGCTGGGAACGGTGACACCCTTTTGCTCCTGTTCATCCATTCCATTGTTCATGGGCTTCACCAGTGCAGGCCTGCCGTTAGGGGTAACTTTTTCGTTTCTTATATCCTCCCCTATGGTTGACTTAGGATCATTGGTTCTTTTGATGAGTATTTTTGGAACAAAAGTAGCCATCATTTATGTGGTATTCGGTTTGGTAATCGCAATTGTCGGAGGTACCATCATTGAAAAATTGCATATGGAAAAATACGTCGAAAAGTTCATTTTCAGAGGAGGAAATGTTGACATTGAAGATTTTGACCTGACAAGACGTGACCGATTGGTTTTTGCTAAAGAGCAGGTAATCGACACCTTCAAAAAAGTATTTCCTTATATATTGATAGGCGTTGGAATAGGCGCCGTTATCCACAACTGGATTCCGCAGGATTGGATCGTTAAAATTTTAGGAACCGGAAATCCGCTGGCAGTTCCGTTGGCAACAATAGTAGGAATTCCTATCTATGCCGACATTTTCGGAACTATTCCGATTGCAGAAGCCCTGCTTGCCAAAGGAGCGCAACTTGGTGTTGTATTAGCTTTCATGATGGGTGTTACCACTTTGTCACTGCCATCACTAATCATGCTAAGTAAAGCCATAAAACCTAAATTGATGGCGCTCTTCATCGGGATTTGTGCTGCAGGTATAATAATAGTAGGGTACTTTTTCAACGCTATTGCACCATTAATTATTTAGTGGAAATGCTACGGAGGATTGCTACTGATGGATAAAAAAAGCTCGTCAAAATTATAGTCCCTGTCTGCATCGTGTTGATCATTGCGGGTATCTGGATTTTTAAGAATGCAAATTCGGATGCCCCACCGATTACCGATAACAAAGACTTTACATTAGAAGCTACAAATATTGACTTAGAAGTGCTGACCTCTTATGAGTTGCCTATTATCATTGATTTTGGTGCTGATTCCTGTATTCCATGTAAGGAAATGGCTCCTGTGCTTAAAACACTGAACGTGGAGATGCAAGGCGCAGCAATCATAAAGTTTGTAGATGTGTGGAAGAACGAGGATGTTGCAAACGACTTCCCGATCCAAGTCATTCCTACGCAGATTTTTATCAACGCTGACGGAACACCTTATGTACCCAGTGACGATATTAAAATCGAGTTCACGATGTATTCTACGAAGGACACAAACGAGCATGTCTTTACAGTACATCAGGGTGGACTAACCGAGGGCCAGATGCGGCGTATCCTTACTGATATGGGGGTGGGTAAATGACAGAAGCTCTGGAAAACCTGTCACAGCTCATTCAGACAAGTGGTTGGCTGGCCCCGCTCCTGGCTATACTGGCGGCATCCTTACCTCGTTCACACCCTGCTCCCTTTCCAGTATCCCTCTGGTAATCGGATATGTAGGCGGCATGGGGCAAAAGGATACAAAACGAGCATTTCGGTTGTCGCTCACTTTTGCAGCCGGAGCAGCTGTGACATTTACTGCACTTGGCGTGATTGCTTCCATCGCAGGGCGGCTCATGGGAACATCCGCATCGTGGTGGTATATCATACTTGGAGTACTAATGGTATTGATGGCTTTGCAGACATGGGGTATATTTGAAATTATCCCGTCCAGCTATCTTATTTCTAAAAATACCAAGAAGGGTTTTGCAGGTGCATTCATCGCTGGAATTCTCGGCGGGGTTTTTTCTTCTCCGTGCTCCACCCCTGTTTTGATTGCACTGCTTGCCATTGTAGCCGGTAAAGGAAGTATAGTCTGGGGCATATTATTACTGCTGTTGTATTCAATCGGGCATGGTATCCTCGCAATTATCGCCGGAACATCTATAGGCTTCGTACAAAAGCTTTCTTCCAGCGAAAGATATGGAAAAGCAAGCACCATATTGAAAATAGTAATGGGTGCTCTGATATTACTAATTGGATTTTACATGTTTTATCTTGGATTCTAATATTCTGAAAAGGAGAGATTTATTATGGCACTGTTTGGAAAGAAAAACAAAGAGGAAAAGACAACATCATGCTGTTGCGGTGGCAATTGCGATTCAGAGAGCATGGCAAAGGCCGAAACTGCGAAGACCGAAGGTGCAGGCATCAAGGTTCTCGGCACCGGGTGTGCCAAGTGCAATGCACTGGAAGCTGCCACAAAAGCCGCATTAGAGAAACTCGGGATGGATACAACGATTGACCACGTAACCGATTTTTCTCAGATTGCAGCCTATGGCGTGATGACGACCCCCGCCCTGGTTGTAGATGGAAAAGTAGTTTCTTATGGCAAGGTTCTAAAAACTGATGAGGTCGTAAAGCTTTTGCAAAAGGCCAGAGGGTGAGTAATACAAAGGCGTGCATTTACAGGTCATTGCATTGAAATGAAATAAGCATAATACGATAATTTTGGAGGTGATCTTGATGAAAGACAAAGAAAAGCTCAGAGAAAAGATTAGGAAAAATTATTCTCAAGTTGCGCTGAAAGGTTCAAGCGGTTGCTGCTGCAGTCCGGGATGTTGCGGTGGCGATCCTGCCATTGATATCAATGCGACTGCTAAAAGTTTGGGGTACTCGGAAGATGATTTAAAAAATATGCCTGACCAGGCGAATATGGGTTTAGGCTGCGGTAATCCGATTGCGATAGCGTCACTTCAAAAAGGAGACGTCGTCCTTGATTTAGGTAGTGGCGGAGGCTTTGACTGTTTTCTTGCAAGACGACAGGTTGGTGAAACTGGTTTCGTAATCGGTGTAGATATGACACCTGAAATGATTAAGCTGGCCAGGAAAAATGCCGAGGAAAGCGGTTATAAAAATGTTGAATTCCGCTTAGGGGAAATTGAGCACTTGCCGGTGGCAAATGACACAGTTGATGTCATCATATCAAATTGTGTTATTAACCTGGCTTTAGAAAAGCAGAAGGTTTTTAATGAAGCTTATCGGGTGCTCAAACCCGGTGGGCGAATCTCCATATCTGATGTAGTCGCCACAGCAAAAATACCGGAGTCTGTAAAAAATGATCTTAATAGTCTTACCGGCTGTATCGCCGGAGCTGAGCATGTTGAAGTCATCGAAAATATGCTTAAAAAATCCGGCTTCATAAATATCCGCATGGTCCCCAAAGACAATAGTAAAGATATCATCAAGAGTTGGGTGCCCGGAAAAAACGCAGAAGAGTTTGTGGCCTCCTATATAATTGAAGCACAGAAAAGTGAATCTAAATAATAACCTTTAGAGAACGAGGGAATGTCTATGGATAAAAAACAAACATCAGGAATAGGATTTTTTCAAAAGTATTTAACAGTATGGGTAATTCTTTGCATGGCAACAGGTGTCTTGATTGGTAAATTTTTGCCTGCGGTACCTGGTTTTTTAGGACAGTTTGAATATGCCAATGTTTCCATCCCTACGGCAATCTTAATATGGGTAATGATCTACCCTATGATGATGAAGGTAGATTTCCAAAGCATTAAAAACGTCGGTAAGAACCCTAAAGGTCTATATGTAACATGGACTGCAAACTGGCTTATTAAGCCATTTACAATGTATGCATTAGCATCGTTTTTCCTATATGTAGTTTTTAAGAACTTTATCACGCCCGATCTTGCTAAAGAATACCTTGCAGGAGCAATACTCCTTGGTGCAGCTCCTTGCACAGCAATGGTCTTTGTATGGAGCACATTAACTAAAGGCGATCCGGCTTATACAGTAGTACAGGTAGCGACAAATGACTTGATTATTCTTGTAGCCTTTATACCAATCGTTAAATTCCTGCTGGGTGTTAGTAATGTATCTGTTCCGTGGGACACATTGATTTTATCTGTAGTATTGTTTGTTGTAATTCCTCTTGTAGCGGGGATACTCACAAGATTATTTGTTACAAAAAGAAAAGGACTGCAGCATTTCGAAGAAAAGTTTTTGCCTAAATTTGATGGTGCAACAACAACGGGTTTACTGCTGATGTTGATACTTCTGTTCGCTTTCCAGGGAAAGACGATTTTAAGTAATCCGCTGCATATTATTCTGATAGCAATACCCTTGACCATTCAGACATTCCTCATTTTCTTTATCTTATATATACCTTGTAAATGGCTTAAGTTGCCTCATAATATAGCGGCACCGGCTGGAATGATTGGTGCATCAAACTTTTTTGAATTATCAGTTGCTGTTGCAATTGCATTATTTGGTATGAATTCTCCTGCTGCCCTTGCTACTACTGTGGGGGTTCTAACAGAAGTGCCAATTATGCTGGTTCTTGTAAAAATAGCGAATAACACAAAGCATTGGTTTCCAAAGCCAAAGACAAAATAAAAAGAGGTGAATATTGTGGGTGGGACTAAACCGAAAGTAGCATTTATATGTGTTCATAACTCATGCCGAAGTCAGATAGCCGAAGCACTCGGTAAACATTTAGCCTCAGATGTGTTTGAAAGCTATTCTTCCGGTACAGAAACAAAAGATCGGATAAACACTGATGCAGTGCGGATCATGAAACAGCTTTACGGGATAGACATGGAAGAAACCCAGCGTCCGAAGCTTTTAGAAGATATCCCGCCTGTGGAAATAGTCATTACAATGGGTTGTAATGTGGAATGCCCCTATCTTCCAAGTAAACACCGGGAGGATTGGGGATTAGACGATCCAACAGGAATGCCGGATGAGGAATTTATTAAAGTAATCAGGGCGATTGAAACCAAAATTACAGCTTTGCGAGGAAAGCTCGCAAGTGATATTATTTGCGACAAATTACTTAACGGTACGAATTAATCATAATCTGCTCAACAAACGGCAAATGAACAGGGGTGTTCACACTCAGCACACGGAACAAACGGGAAACAGAGGGGGTGTTCACCCAACAAACGGCAACAAGGCTACCGGGTGCATTTTGTATCAAACTCGTGTTCTTTGCCAAAACTGAGAGTGTATTTTACACTCTCAGTTTTTTTTATTTATGAAAGAGTACGCAATATGGTATAGTGAAATCAAACGCTATTGAAAAAAACTTAAAATGATTTATAATAAATACTAAGGGGTAGTGTGTTTTGTTAGGTTAAGACTGACAAGGTGTACAGCTTTACAATGTAGGGGGTACAAATGTGGATGATTTTGACTTTGAGCTTCTTGATTTTTTATTTGTTGACAATATGACAAATAAAAACGAAGAACAGCCTGAACTGCCTGGCTGCGGTTGCTTTTTAGAAATACTGCTCGCTATTTTTGTGCTTGTTGTAATTGGTTATATTATCACTTAATATTAATTAAATATAAAAAAGATAGCATAATCACAAAAAGTGACTATGCTATTTTGCTTTTATTAAGTTGTTTTTTAAATTACCAAATCTCTTTTGAATCGTTATCTGACTTTATAGTTTTTATAAAATCGTTTACAGGCATTGAGCCAATATCGCCTTGACCACGCTTGCGAACAGAAAGAGTGCCACTGTCTGCTTCTTTTGCACCAACAACAAGCATATATGGGATTTTTTCTAGCTGTGCTTCACGGATTTTATAACCGATTTTTTCGCTTCGATAGTCAGCAGTAACTCTAATTCCTTGATCCTCAAGCTCGGACTTTACCTTGTCTACAGTGTCGTGGAACTGGTCTGAAATCGGAAGAATTCTAACCTGCTCAGGAGAAAGCCAAAGTGGAAGCGCTCCTGCATATTTTTCAATAAGCAAAGCTAGTGTTCTCTCATAGCAACCGATAGATGTCCTGTGAATAATATAAGGGTTTTTCTTCGAGCCATCTTTGTCAACATATTCCATACCAAATTTTTCTGCAAGCATTTGGTCGATTTGAATTGTTATTAATGTGTCCTCTTTGCCGTGAACATTTTTGATTTGGATATCAAGCTTAGGACCGTAAAAAGCTGCCTCTCCAATTCCTATAGCATATGGAATTTCAAGGTGGTCAAGAATTTTTGTCATAACATCTTGAGCCTCGTCCCATTGCTCAACAGTGCCAATATATTTAGTGCTATCTTTTGGGTCCCATTTAGAAAAACGGTATGAAACATCTTCATAAAGACCTAATGTTTTTAGCATAAATATTGCAAGCTCAAGACTACTGCGAAACTCGTCTTCAAGTTGCTCGGGAGTGCAAATTGCGTGGCCCTCAGAAATTGTAAACTGGCGAACACGAATAAGTCCGTGCATTTCTCCAGACGCTTCGTTACGGAAAAGCGTAGAAGTTTCGTTATATCTTAGGGGCAAATCACGGTATGAACGAGATTTACTAAGGTATGCTTGATATTGAAAAGGACAAGTCATAGGGCGCAGTGCAAAAACTTCGTCGTCTTTTTGTTCATCGCCAAGCACAAACATACCGTCTTGATAATGGTCCCAGTGACCCGATAATTTGTATAGGTCGCTTTTTGCCATTAGTGGTGTTTTAGTTAGAAGCCATCCTCTTTTTTGCTCTTCATCTTCAACAAAACGTTGTAGTATTTGCAAAACTCTTGCACCTTTTGGCAATAGGATAGGCAGGCCTTGACCAATAACATCACAGGTTGTGAAAAACTCAAGTTCTCTGCCGAGTTTGTTATGGTCGCGTTTTTTTGCCTCTTCAACAGCAGTCAAATGCTCCTCTAATTGAGCCTGTTTTGGAAAAGCTGTTCCATAAATACGTTGTAACATTTTATTTTTTGAATCTCCACGCCAATAGGCACCCGTGCAAGATGTAAGGGCAAATGCCTTTACACGACTTGTGTCAGGAATATGGGGACCCGCACAAAGCTCATCAAACTCGCCTTGACGATAAAAAACGATGTTCTCACCATTGCCAGCGTGTTCGTTTATCAACTCTATTTTATATGGTTCATTTTTAGATTCCATTAAAGCTATTGCATCTTGTGCTGATAGCTCAAATCTTTCAATTTCAAGATTTTCTTTTACGATTTTTTTCATCTCTGCTTCAATTTGTTCAAGCGTTTCTTGAGTAAATGAGGTGTCGCAATCAAAATCGTAATAAAATCCATTGCTTATTGAAGGTCCAATTGCAAGCTTTGCGCTTGGAAAAAGTCGTTTAACTGCTTGTGCCAAAATATGCGACGCAGTATGCCAAAAAGCGTGTTTGCCTTCTTCGTCATCAAAGGTTAAAATGGATAAAGAACAATCTTTCGTCAAAGGGGTTCGCAAATCACAAACTTCCCCATCTATTTTACAAGCACACGCAGCTTTATAAAGTCCCATTCCCAAACTTTTTGCAACTTGGGCAGCCGTCGTGCCACTTTCAAACTCTTTTACGATATCATCTTTTAATGTAATTTTAATCATAACATTCACCTCTTCTTTATGGCAGTTATCGTACCACTATGAGAACTTATTGTCAATATTTTATGGTTTATTTTGTAGTTTATTAATGTAATATTTTATTTAATATTATTTAATAAATGTTTAATATATGAATATCTACATATAAATAACTTGACACAAGCACTGTATATGGGATAAAATATTTAAGATAATGCATTAGATTACCGTGTTTATATGTGTTGTTGTATTGGCAATTGCCAATAACAAAAATTCATTTTAATTTTAAAAACAAAAAATTTAAGGAGGTGCTACTTTCACTTGGAACTTAAAATGGTTATAATTTTAATCGCAGTCGCAGTCGTTTGCGGTGTTGCTGGATTTATAGCTGGTGGAATACATAGAAGAAAAGTTGCTGAGGCTGCAGTTGGTTCTGCTACACAAGAGGCAACAAGGATTGTGAATCAGGCTATTTCACAAGCGGAGCAAAAGAAAAAAGAAGCGATTTTAGAAGCAAAAGATGAAATTCATAAGCAACGTTCGGAAGCTGATAAAGAATTACGTGAGCGTAGAAGTGAAGTACAAAGACAAGAACGCAGAATTATTCAAAAGGAAGAAACTCTGGAAAAGAAAATTGACACACTCGAGCAAAAGGATGAAATACTAAGTAAAAAGCTTAAGGATGTTGAAGATCGTATTTCAGAAGTAGAAAGCATTAAAAAAGGTCAATTTGAAATGCTCGAGCGTATTTCAGGATATACAAAGGAACAAGCAAAGGATTATTTGCTTAAAAACCTTGAGGAAGATCTTGTCCACGAAAAAGCAGTCAAAATTCTAGACTTTGAGCAAAGGACAAAGGACGAAGCAGATGAAATGGCAAGGGAGATTGTGTCTATTGCTATTCAGCGTTGTGCAGCAGATCACGCTGCAGAGGCTACTGTGTCTGTTGTTGCTTTGCCAAATGATGAGATGAAAGGCCGTGTAATCGGTCGTGAGGGCCGTAATATAAGAACTTTAGAGACTATTACGGGCGTTGATTTAATTATTGATGACACGCCAGAGGCAATCACACTTTCAAGTTTTGACCCAGTGCGTAGAGAAGTTGCAAGACTTTCTCTTGAAAAATTAATAACAGATGGCAGAATTCACCCTGCTCGTATTGAAGAAACAGTTGAAAAATCTCGCAAAGAGGTTGAGGCAACTATTAAGCAGGTTGGAGAAAGAGCAGTTATTGATGCTGGTGTTAATGGAATACATCCTGAAATTATCAAGTTGCTAGGTAGGCTCAAGTATCGTACAAGCTACGGTCAAAATGTGTTAAATCACTCGCTTGAGGTTTCCTATATTTCTGGGCTTATCGCAGCAGAAATCGGTGCAGATGTAAAGCTTGCAAAGCGTGCAGGACTTTTACACGACATCGGCAAGGCTCTTGACCACGAGCACGATGGTTCTCATGTTGAGTTGGGTTATGAATTTGCTAAAAAACATAAAGAGCAGGAAGGCGTTTTACACGCAATTCAGGCTCACCACGGTGATATTGAAGCGAAAACAGTTGTCGCATGCATTGTTCAAGCTGCAGATGCTATTTCAGCAGCAAGGCCAGGAGCTAGAAGAGAAAATGTTCAAAATTACATCAAGCGTTTAGAAAAGCTTGAAGAGATTGCAACATCATTCTCAGGAGTTGAGAATTCATTTGCCATTCAGGCGGGTAGGGAAATTCGCATAATGGTAAAACCTGATGTTGTTTCTGATGACCAAATGGTATTGGTTGCCCGTGATATTGTTAAAAAGATAGAAGAAGAGCTTGAATATCCAGGGCAAATCAAGGTTCATATTATTAGAGAAAACAGGGCAATAGATTACGCAAAATAAATGATTTTGATAAACACAAAGAAAAAAGCTTTGATTAAATCTTAATTGTTTTGCTACTAATAATGCAGGGGGAAGATTTTCCTCCTGCATTAATTAAATTTTAGTTTAATTTTTGATTTAAGAATTGGTTTAAATAGCCTTCATTTTATGATATAATAACCGCAGGCGATTATTATATTCAACCTATGTCCCGCCTAATCGGCGATGGACGGATTATATCAAAATTCCTTTATGACTATAATGTAGCAACATAGAGCTACTAATATAAAAAAATTAATATACAATAAATTTAGTAAATAGATTATTTATCAATTTTTCTTTTAGAGAGGTGATATACAGTATATTTATCAAATAATAATTTTGATTTTTGAAAAACTTTGGATAAAATACTGTGGGTTTTATGAATGTTTTAGCTATAGGAGATGTAGTAGGGTCGGTGGGTTGTGAGCACATTCGCAGTGTACTGCCGTCGTTTAAAAGGCATAGGAATATTGATGTTTGTGTAATAAATGGCGAAAATTCCTCAGACACTAACGGGATTGTTCCAGCGTCTGCCGAGCATCTTTTTACAAGTGGTGCAGATGTGATAACAACGGGAAACCATATTTATCGCAGAAGAGAAATTTATGACTATTTGGATGAGGGTTATGCAATTACAAGGCCTGCAAATTTCAATGCAGAAAACCCAGGTAAGGGTTATTATATAGTTGACAAAGGCAGAGTTAAAATTGCAGTCATTAACTTAATGGGTATTATGTATTTAGACCCTATCGAAAACCCTTTTGACTGCGTTGACAGATTGCTGTTGCAAGATGATATAAAAGAATGTAAGATAAAACTTGTAGATTTTCACGCAGAGGCAACATCAGAAAAACGAGCAATGGGTTTTTATCTTGACGGCAGAGTAACGGCAATGTTTGGTACACACACCCATATTCAAACAGCGGATGAGCAAGTTTTAGAAAACGGAACGGGATATATAACAGACCTTGGAATGAGTGGTGTCATACAATCTGTGTTGGGTGTTAAATCACAAATTATAATTGACAAATTCAAAAATAATATGCCAGCACGATTTAGTTTTGAAACTGGAGACTCTTCAATGTGTGGCTGTATTTTTGAAATTGATGAAAAAACAGGCAAAACAATTTCGGTAGAAAGAGTAGATATAAGATAGACAGGGGTTATTTTTTGTGAAAAAATCAAAAACTAAAATAGTTGCGTTACTGGCTGTATTTATTTTAACAGTTCCACTTTTTGCCTGCGGAAAGGATACTAAGGATGGCAAAAAAGATAATACAAAAAACACTACAAATAAATCACAAATAAACAGAGAAATAAGGCTACCTTATTCGCACGAGGATGGCCTAAATCCTTATGTTGCAAAAAGCTTGATAAATCAAAGCATTATGCCATTGCTTTATGACTCACTTTATGTTGTTGATAGTGCTTATAAACCGAATCCTAGCGTTGCAAAAAGTGCAACAGTGCTAGCAACGGAGGTGACTGTTGAAATAAATCCTAGTAAAAGATTTGCAAACGGCTCGTATATTAGCGCACAGGATGTTGTCCACTCTTTTGAGCTTGCAAAGCAGTCAGATTATTACTCACAACCTATAATAAACATTAAAAAGGCTCAAGCTACGGGGAGTTCTACAGTTGTATTTTTTCTTGAAAAGGTAGACGCATTCGCCTTGTCGTGTCTTGATTTTCCTATTGTAAAGGCAGACACCTTGATAGACGGGACAATGCAATATCCAGAATCTTCGGGTCGTTATTCTTTTGATAATAGCGAAGCTACAAAATATTTAAAAATTAATAGTAGTTTTAAAGATAATGAATCAACAAATAAAAAAATTGAACTTGTAAATATTACAGACAGCAAAGCTATAATTCACAGCCTTGTAATTGGAAATATAGATAGCTTGTTTTGTGACCTTGGTGAAGGCTCATATGAGAGAATAAACGCGGGCACACAAGATGTTGCGATGAATAATCTTGTGTTTCTTGGCATAAACAAATATAGCCCAGCTTTATCAAATCCTGATATGCGTCAGGCTATTAGCACAATTCTTGATAGAGAAAAAATTACAAGCGAAGGATTTCAAGGTCACGCAACACCTGCGTTTACACCGTTTAACCCAAAGTGGTATGAACTAAAATCTTTAAAACAAACTGGCAAAGATGCCGAAAAAGAAAAAGCTCAAGAATATATTGCGGAAAATGCGAAAAAATTAAAGATAAGACTTGTAATAAATTCAGACAACGAGTTTAAGATTGTTGCTGCACAAAAAATTGCACAAAACTTTGGGTCTTATGGAATTGAAGTTGAAGTTGTAGAGCTTGCATTTAGCGCTTATAACTCGGCTGTTGCCTCTGGAAAATATGATATGTATCTGGGTGAAATTAAACTTACTAATAATATGAACTTATACCCAGTTTTAAAAGCTGATGATTTAAGCTACACATACTACAATCAGTTGCTTGACGGCTCAATGACAATGCAAGAGTTTTTAGACGGTTTTTATAGCGAACTACCATTTATTCCTGTTTGTTATAGAAGTGGTATACTTGCTTTTTCTAGAAATATTGCGGTAGAAGTAAAAAGTCACGAGAACGATTTGTATCAAAATATTAACGAGTGGCACTTTAAAAAATGATAAAATGATAGTAAGATATAAGTTGATTATAGCGTATAAATATAGTATAATAATCGACATTAGTAAAAAATAAAATAATTATGTAATGTAATAAGGGGTGCAAAATTTTATGATTACAATAGAAAATCCTCTTGGAAAAATTCAAATTACTGAGGAGTATTTTTCACAGCTTATTGGTAATGTTGTCCCATCGTGTTTTGGCGTGGTTGGCATGGCAAACAGCACTCCAATTCAAGGGATTAGAGCGTTTTTTAATAGAAACAGAAAATATGTTGACCAAGGTATAAAAGTTTATAACGATGGTGATGGGCTAACTGTAGACCTTCATATAATTGTGACATATGGAGTTAATATTACTGCAATTGTTCAAAGCATTGTTAACAAAGTAAGGTATACCGTTGAAGAGGCGACAGGTCTTAAAGTTAATAATGTTAATGTATATGTTGATTCAATGAAGAAATAATTGCAGAATCAGCTGGCAGAGGAGTGCGTAAAAGTGATTACTGGATGGATGTTAAGAGATGCTATTATTTCGGCATCTAATAATATAAATAACAATAAAAAAGCGGTTGACGCTTTGAATGTTTTCCCTGTTCCTGATGGAGATACGGGTACAAATATGTCAATGACTATGTCTGCGGCTGCAAGAGAGGTTGCAAGACTTGATGACTCGTCAACAGTGAGCGTTGTTGCGGACACTACCGCCTCGGCACTGTTAAGGGGTGCTCGTGGTAACTCCGGAGTTATTCTTTCTCTTATTTTTCGTGGTATTGCAAAGGGGCTAAAAGGCTGTAATGAGGCAAATGGAGCAACGATAGCAGCGGCCTTAACACTTGGCGTTGATGCGGCTTATAAAGCTGTTATGAAACCAACGGAGGGAACAATTCTTACCGTTGTTAGGATGTCTGCTGAGCATTCAACACAGGTTGCAGCAAATGGTGAAGCAACCTTTGTAGAGGTTTGGAAATCTGTGTGCGACAGTGCAAATGATGCACTTTTAAAAACACCGTCAATGCTACCTGTTTTGAAAAAAGCTGGTGTTGTTGATGCTGGTGGTCAAGGGCTTGTACTAATTTTTGAGGGTATGAGAAGCGTTTTTGAGGATGGCATAATAATTCCATCTACTGACGAAGATGCTGTTGCACAACCAATTCAAAGCGAGGTTTTTTCTGGCGTTGAGGCTGATATTAAATTTGGCTACTGCACAGAATTTTTAGTAAATAGAGATAGCAAGATAAACAAAGAGCCTATGAGCCTTAGAGCATATCTAGAGTCGATTGGTGATAGCGTTGTTGTGGTGGATGACGAGAGTATTATAAAGGTTCATGTTCATACAAATAATCCAGGCGATGCACTTCAAGAGGGGTTAAAATTTGGCCCGCTCGTTAATATAAAAATTGAAAATATGCGTCAGCAACATGTAAATGCATCGTGGGGGGCGGCAGCAGAATCACAATCTCCCACAGAGCCACAGCTTAAAAGGGTAGAGCCAGAGAATAAATATGGCTTTGTTGCAGTTGCAGCTGGCGAGGGAATATCACAGCTGTTTACTGAAGTTGGTGTTGATGTTGTTGTAAGTGGCGGTCAAACGATGAATCCTAGCACAGAGGATATATTAAAGGCGGTTATGGCAACTCCGGCAAAAACTGTTTTTGTTTTGCCGAATAATAAGAACATAATTATGGCGGCTGAGCAAGTAATCCCACTTGCTGATAGAATGGTTATTGTGCTTGCAACCAAAACTGTTCCTCAAGGAATTTGTGCAATGCTTTCTTTTGACCCAGAGGCAGAAGTGAGTGACAATCACTTGACAATGGTAAAAGCTATTGACGATGTTTCTACTGCATCTGTAACCTTTGCAGCAAGGGATAGTGTTGTAAATGGCCAACAAGTAAAGCAAGGTCAAGCACTTGGAATGGAAGAGGGAAAAATCACAGTAGTTGATGACGATATTGTGCGTACAGCTTATAAAGTGACTAAAAGAATGGTGAAAAAGCACGCAAGTGTGATTACAGTATTCTATGGCGAAGACACAACTCAAGAGCAGGCAGACCAGCTTTATGCTATGCTTTTGGATAAATACCCATCACTAGAGGTTGCAATGATTAGTGGCGGTCAGCCTGTGTATCACTTTATAATTTCAATAGAGTAAGGTGATAACCGTGACCCAGGATATACAAATAAAATTTTTAAAAGGCGTTGGTGAAAAACGTGCACAGCAGTTCAACAAGCTTGGCGTTTTTTCCATTGACGCCTTGTTGCATTTTTATCCTCGCGCATATGAGGATTGGAGCAAAATTGTAAGCATTAACTCAGCACCGTTTGATGAAAAGTGTTGTGTAAAAGCAACGGTTACATACAACCCAACAAGTCGAAGAGCAAGAAGCGGAATAATGCTCTTTGAAACATTGGTGACGGACGGAACAGGTCTTATGCAAATTTTAATATTTAACAATAAATACGCTGCCCAAAAGCTAAAAGAGGGTGGCGAATACTTGTTTTTTGGCAAGGTAGATGAGGATAGAGGCAGGCGAGTTATGCACTCGCCAGAGATTGAAACGGTTCAGGGTGGCAAAAGGATAAGACCAATTTATAAAAAAACACAAGGGATGACATCTAAGTATATTGAAACTAGTGTATCAAATGCGTTGCGAATATATGGTTCTGCAATATCAGATAATTTGCCACAACATATTAGGGAAGAATACGACTTATATTCACTAAAGCAAGCATTGTCCCAAATTCATTTTCCAACAGACCCAGAGAGTTTGCAAAAGGCAAAGGACAGGCTAATTTTTGAGGAGCTGTTGTTGTTACAAATCGGATTGCTACAGTTAAAGGGAAGAAACAAAGGTAAAACAACAGCAATCATAACACAGGATTATACACAAGAGTTTTTTAGTAGTTTGCCATTTGAGCCTACAAACGCACAAAAAAGAGTGGTGCAAGAAGCCGTAGAGGATATGAAAAAGGATGAGCCTATGAGCAGACTTGTTCAAGGCGATGTGGGAAGTGGAAAAACGGCAGTTGCAGCAGCGGTTGCATATACTACTGCCAAAAATGGAATGCAAACAGCTTTTATGGTTCCTACCGAGATTTTAGCAAAACAGCATTTTGAAACGATGTCCGGATTTTTTAAAAACACAAACATAGAAATAGAGCTTTTGACAGGTTCTACCACTACCGCAAATAAAAGAGATATAAAGGAAAAAATAAAAAATGGGTATGTAGATATAATAATAGGCACTCACGCCTTAATTCAAAACGATGTAGAGTTTAAAAGACTGGGGCTTGTAATCACAGATGAACAGCATAGATTTGGTGTTTCGCAGCGTGCTATGCTTGCCGAAAAAGGCGACAATACAAATACGCTTGTAATGTCTGCAACCCCCATACCACGCACTCTTGCACTGTCAATTTATGGCGATTTAGACATTTCAGTTATTGATGAGTTGCCAAAAGGCAGGCAACCAATAGAGACTTATAAAATTACTGGAAAAATCCGCAAAAGAGCATATAATTATATTAAAAAACATTTGGACGAGGGGCGGCAAGGCTATATCATTTGTCCACTGGTAGAAGAGAGCGAAACAAAACTTGCCTCTGCTCAAGAATATGCACAAAAAATCTCAAAAGAGGATTTTAAAGATTATAGAGTAGGGCT
Source organism: Clostridiales bacterium (assembly GCA_012519975.1). Lineage (GTDB taxonomy): Bacteria > Bacillota > Clostridia > Oscillospirales > Acutalibacteraceae > RZYX01. Next base: position 3,313 of record JAAYPE010000003.1, on the reverse strand, counting down.
TTTGCATGGTCAAATGAAAGCGTGTGAAAAAGAAGAGGTAATGAATGATTTTGCAAGTGGAAAAATTCAATTATTAGTATCTACCGTTGTGGTTGAAGTTGGGGTTGATGTTCCAAATGCTGTAATAATGCTGATCGAAAATGCTGAAAGATTTGGATTGTCACAGCTCCATCAGTTAAGAGGAAGGGTAGGGCGTGGCAAGCACAAATCAACTTGCATTTTGCTGTCTGATTCGCAGTCGCCCGATACACTGCAAAGGTTGTCTGTGCTCTGTAAAACAACAGATGGTTTTCAAATAGCGGACGAGGATTTAAGGCTTCGTGGGCCTGGTGACTTTTTTGGTGCAAAACAGCACGGCTTGCCAGAGCTAAAAATAGCTGATATGATGGAAGATATTGAAGTCCTTCACAGAACTGGTGAGCTTGCAAGAAGAATTTTAAAAGAGGATATTAGCCTAGAAAGTCAGCAAAATATAGGGCTTAAAAAAGCCGTAGAGCGCTTGTTTGATTCTTCATCAAGCACTTAAAATTTTAGGAGGATAAATATGGAGAAAATATCAAGCTTTGAAATAGACCATAGAAAATTGCCGTGTGGAATGTATATATCAAGAGAAGATGGTGATATAATAACATACGATATTAGAACTCGCAGACCAAATGTTGAAGATGTTATGCAAAACGGAGCAATACACACTGTTGAGCATCTTGTGGCAACTTATGTAAGAAATTCAAAGTATAAGGATAACATTATTTATTTTGGACCAATGGGTTGCAGAACTGGATTTTACTTTTTAACAAGAGGTCTAGAGCATAAAAATGCAATTAATTTAATAAAAGAAGCTTTTAGCTTTACTGCAAGCTTTAACGGTGAAATACCTGGAGTTTCAGAGGCAGAGTGTGGAAATTACAAAGAGCACGACCTAGAAAATGCAAAAAAAGAAGCACAAAAAATGATACGAATTTTGGAAAAATGGGACACTGCATTGCTCAATTACCCAGATTAAATAATCTTTTTTTATGCATATCGCTGAAATATTGATAAAACCTTGAAAAAGAGAGTCGAACGGGATATAATTATTACAAATTGTAACTTTTATGAAATTATTTGTAATAATTATTAGGGAGGTGTTTGCTACATTGCCAAAGTCAAAAGAGCTTGATGCTCAAAAATCATTAGAGCAAAGCATACAAAAAATCAATGAGCAAACCGAACAAGAAAATCAAGAGATTCCTATGCCTCAACTATCACAAGAGACAAAGGACTATATAGAAGAAGTTTTAAAGTATGATATTAAAAAAGATGCTTTAGAAAACGCGGTGGTTGAACCTGAAAAAATAATGAAAAATATAGAAACTGATGAAGAGAAAAAATCAGAACCACAAAAGTTTGAACCAAGTGTTGAAAACGAAAATCCAAAAGATAAGCTTGAGCTTTATGCTTATATTGGTGGTATTGGTCAAACTGTTGGCAATGGTATTTTAGGATTTTTCTCTTTTTTGGCGTTTATAATTGGATTGCCAGTTAAAAAAATTTGGTCTTTGCTCAAAATGATGTGGGCGTGGCTTGATATAATGTTTTTTAATTCTGTTAGAACTTTTAGACAGGAATGGTCAATCTTTAAATCAGAGGTTAAATCAGCTCGAAAAAACATTCTAAGAGCAATTAAAGAGTCTCCAAAATCTTTGTTTAGTATTTTTGGGCATTATATTAAAAAAGCTTTAAACATTCATCCAAAAATGTTTAAAAGCATAACAAACATCGCACTTCCTGCACTTGCAGCTGTTGCACTCGTTACAACAATTGGATATTGGAAAGGTGCAACATTTGCACTCAAAGTTGAAAATAATGGCCAAAGATTGGGATACATCTCGGACGAATCAGTCTACCTTACGGCACAAGAGCTTGTAAAAGAGCGACTTGAGACGAAAACAGGCCCAGCAAAAGAAGTTATTGGAACTCCAGCGTACTCTATTGCACTTGTAAAGCCAAATGAACTTACAGACGCACAAACAATCAGTGATAAGCTTGTAGAGAGTACAAACAGCTCCATTACTCCGGCTTGCGGGGTGTATATAAATGATGAGTTTATATGTGCGATTAAAAATGAAATGGATGCAATGCAACTTTTTAATGGCATCTTAGGTGAATACGAGAAAACAGATGAAAACGATGTTGTTGGATTTGTTGAAGATGTAAAGTATGTTCAAGGACTTTATCCAGATAATGAGGAAACAATTTGGGATTCGCAAAAGCTTCGCCAAAAGATTCAAGGTAAAAAGGCAGAGGCTGTATACTACAAAGTTCAAGAGGGTGATACCGTTTCTGGAATAGCACAAAAAAATGGTATTAGAAGTTCAGAGCTTTTTGCAATGAATCCAAGCATTACAGAAATGATAAGAATCGGCGACGAATTGTTAGTTTCAAATGAGGTAAACTACCTTCGTGTAAAGGTTGTAAAAACTGAGGTTGTCGATGAAGAAATACCGTTTGAAACAATAAAGACAGATAACTCGAACCTCTTTAAGGGAAGTAAAAAGGTTAAAAGAAACGGCTCTGTAGGAAAATCGCAGGTAACAAGGCTTGTAACCTATGTTGATGGCGTTAGAGTATCCGCAGAGGAGATAAATAGGGTAACAATAAAAAATCCTGTAGATGAGCTTGTAGATATCGGTACAAAGTCTGCAACAGTATCAAGAGGCTCTAAAGGCCCTAAAGGCTCTGGGGTTAGTGGTGTTTATAACGCAACTCCAACATCAGGAAAGTTAGTTTGGCCTATCATTGGCCTTTATAGGGTAAACTCACCATATGGACCAAGAAACGGCGGATTTCACGGTGGAATTGACTTGTCTGGTCCAAACGCTAGTGGTCATATTGTTGTGGCGGCTGCAAGTGGAAGAGTAACCGCTGCAGGATGGGGCGGTCCTTATGGTTATCGTGTAATAGTAGATCATGGTGGCGGAATGTCTACACTTTATGCTCACTGCTTGGCAGGCTCCGTTTCAGTAGGTGTAGGTCAAAGTGTTAGCGCAGGTCAAGCAATCGCAAGAGTAGGTAGTACGGGCAACTCCACAGGGCCCCACCTTCACTTTGAGGTAAGAATAGGTGGTAATAGGGTAAATCCTGCACCATATTTAGGACTTAGTAGATAAATAATATATAACAAAAAACACCTGTTATTTTAACGGGTGTTTTTGTTTGTTTTCATAAGCAATTAGTCATTTGCCTCTTAAATTAATTAGTTATTCGCCTTTAGTTTGTCGACAATCTCGCTATCGGGAGTCACATATATTGTGTTATAAACATGATAAATAAC
>JAAYPE010000040.1 GCA_012519975.1 Clostridiales bacterium | reverse complement strand
TCGCAATTTTAACCTTATGTTTAAAACCTTTCAAGGTGTAACAGAAAGTAGCAAAAACGAGCTTTATCTTCGTCCTGAAACGGCACAAGGAATATTTGTAAACTTTGCAAATGTTCAAAGAACAACTCGCCGTAAAATTCCTTTTGGTGTTTGTCAGATTGGTAAATCGTTTAGAAACGAGATAACTCCGGGCAACTTTGTTTTCCGTACTCGTGAGTTTGAGCAAATGGAACTTGAGTTTTTCTGCAAGCCTGGAACAGAGCTTGAGTGGTTCTCATATTGGAAAGATTATTGCAACAACTGGCTTTTGTCACTTGGAATAAAAGAGGAGAATTTGAGGCTTCGTGACCACGAGCAAGAGGAGCTTTCTCACTACTCTAACGCAACAACAGACTTTGAATATCTTTTCCCATTTGGTTGGGGTGAGCTTTGGGGAGTTGCAAGCCGAACAGATTTTGACCTTACTCAGCATCAAAACACATCAGGCAAAACGCTTGAATATTTTGACCAAGAAACAGGTGAAAAGTACCTTCCGTATGTTGTCGAGCCGTCGCTCGGTGCAGACCGTGTTGCTCTTGCATTTTTGTGCGAGGCTTATGACGAAGAGGTTGTTGACGAGGCAAAGGGCGATGTTAGAGTTGTTTTACGACTTCATCCGGCTCTAGCTCCTGTCAAAGCAGCTGTTTTGCCTCTTTCAAAAAAGCTAAACGATGAGGCGGATAAGGTATTTTGTGCGCTTGCTAAAAAGTTTAATGTTGAGTATGATGATGCAGGTTCTATCGGAAAAAGATATCGCAGACAAGATGAAATCGGCACCCCGTTTTGCATCACCTACGATTTTGAATCAGTCGAGGACGGCTGTGTAACCGTTAGGGAAAGAGATTCTATGCAACAAACTAGAATTCCAATAAGTGAGCTTGAGTCTTATATTTCAGAAAAAATCGAGTTTTAACATTTAAATATTATATAGAATATGGGCAGGGGTTTTTGTAAATCCTTGTCCGTTTTTTATTTTTATTTTACCGATTATAAAAAAATCTTAATTTATTCGTAATAATTTTGAGTGACTTTTGTAATTGCTAAATGATATCCTTTTGTCAAATGATGAAAATGGATGTGATAAAATGATAAAGGCAATGGAATTTATTCAATATTTATGCTATCTCTTGCTTTTTATTCCAATTCCTTTAACGATGTGGCAATTTTCTATAGGCGTTTTTGGTATAAAAAAGACAAAGAAAACAAAGGCTGCGAATAAAAATTCTAGATTTGCAGTTTTAATTTGTGCAAAAGATGAGCAAGCCGTAATTGGACAATTATTAAACAGCTTAAATTCACAAAATTATAAAAAAGAAGATTATACTATTTTTGTTGTGGCAGACAACTGCACAGACAACACCGCCCAAATTGCAAGTCAATGCGGTGCAATTGTTTTTGAACGCTTCAATTCCATTCTAAAGGGGAAGGGGTATGCAATGGAGTGGGCGATTAAAAAAATTAATAAAGAATATAATAATAGTTTTGATGCATTTGCGGTTTTTGATGCCGACAATCTAGTAGACCAAGACTTTTTGTTTTATACGAATAATGCGTTACAAAATGGCGCAGACATAACGCAAGGATTTCGTGATACTAAAAACCCTTTTGACTCAACAATTAGCGGTTGTTATGCTATTTATTGGCTTTTGATTATGCGCTTTTTTCACTGTGCAAGAAAAAACCTAGGGCTTTCTTGTATGGTTGGTGGAACAGGATTTGCCTTTAAAGCAGAGCTTGTAAAAGACGGGTTTAAAAGCAAAACAATGACAGAGGATATCGAGTTTTCGATAAATCAAATTTTGCTTGGCAAAAAAATAGTACCCGTTAGCGAAGCGATTTTTTATGACGAACAGCCTACAGATTTTAAAACATCTCTTACGCAACGCTTTAGATGGATTGTTGGAAACATACAGTGTGCAAAATATATTTTGCCGGAAATGATGAGTAATAAAACAGGAAAAAAACCAAAAAATATGATAGATAGAGTTTCAAGGTTTGATATGTTTTTGTATATGCAGTCCGCTTTGATAATCCCATTCGTTACGGTTGCAAGCATAATTTTCAATTTATTTAGCTTAGTTTTATCACAGGGTGAATTACTTTTAACAATTAAAAATATGTTAATTCCTTTTGCAATAACTTCACTCATAATTATTTTAACTGCGTTTGCGTCTGTAGTCTTAGAGCGTAAATCAATTTTAAAAAATTTAAAGTCAATTTTATTTTTTCCACTATTTCTTTTACCACTACCGTTTATGTCTGTAATAGCGCTTATCCCACGAAAAGTAGAGTGGAAGCCGATTAAACATAACTGCATAGTAGAAATAAGCGAGATGAGTTATCCAGCGAATATTGCATAATAGAGTGCGGGTTAAACGCTAATTGCATTGTAACTTTAATTTTAGACACAGGTAAAGAGTGTGTGGCTTGTTTAACCGTTAGTCACATTGTGAGTTTACTTTTAGACACAGGCAACAAATGTGTGGTTTGCTTTTAGTTTTATTATATTTATTGGCTTTATCTCATTCATTTCTTTGCTCTCATTATCTTATTTTCTTTTTACTCTCGCTCATTCATTTCTTTGCTCGCCAAAGAAACGAATCAAAGAAAGGCGACACGGGGGAAACCCTCTGCCGTCCTTTCAGTCGGTTTTCCCCCGTGACCCCCATCCGCTACGGTGTGGGAAATTTATTTGTATTTTAAAATACAATAAGAACAATAAGAAATATGCAATTTAATTGCTAAATACATCAGTTCTTTACTTCTAGACACAGGTAATGAATGTGTGGGGTTATGTTTAGGTAAGTTTTAGAGATTAAAAACAGATTACAGATTATAGATTTTTATTACCACAAGACTAACAACTTATATTTTCCCCTGTGACCCCCATTCGATACGATATAGGTAGTTTGTTTATTATGGTTTATTTGGGTTGCAAAATAGTATGTGTGTGGGTTATAGTTAGCAACATATTAATTTCTAATTTTACACATAAAAATAAGGGTTCAAACCAATAAGCATCAACATTTTAGATTTAAATACTTTACTAAAAAAACACTCTACTTAGTTTTTAAGCAGAGTGTTTTTGGTTTTATAAAATCATTCTTTATTTTTTTTCTTCTCATCAAAGAGAATCATTAAAGCTTCTTTTAAGACCTTTATATTTTGCTCATCCTTTGGTACTTTTACCGAAATATATGGCTTTGTACTTGCATCTACCAAAATTCTGCCTTTCATAGCTTGAGATAGTTTTGAAACACCTTTCATATCTATTTCATTTACATACAAAAGCAAGTTATCATTGTGCTGACTTATTTCATAAATACCAAGCTGTGCCGCCGTATTTCTAAGCAAGGAAACCTCAATTAGTCCAATTGCACTTTGCGGTGGGTCGCCAAAACGGTCTATTAGCTCGTCTGTAACATCCATTGCATCTTCAGTGTTTCTAATGTCTGCAATTCGGCGATAAATTCCTAGCCTTTGTGGAACACTTTGGATATAATTCTCAGGTATGTGCGCATCAATTTGCAAGTCGATTAGGCACTCTTTTTGCTCAAGCTTTGGCTTGTTTTCTTTTTCCTCATCAATTGCCTCACTTAAAAGCCGTATATACATATCATATCCGACGGATTCCATATGCCCGTGTTGTTGAGCGCCTAAAATATTGCCAGCTCCACGAAGCTCTAAATCCCTCATTGCAATTTTAAAACCAGAGCCAAACTCGGTATACTCCCTTATTGCAGAAAGTCGGCGTGTGGCAATTTCGCTAATTTCTTTGCCTTTTGTAAAGGTGAAATAAGCCGACGCCCTGCGTGAAGACCGCCCAATTCGTCCCCTTATTTGGTGCAGTTGTGCAAGACCTAAAGCGTCTGAATTTTCAATAATTAGGGTGTTGACATTTGGCACATCTACGCCCGTTTCAATGATAGTTGTGCAAACTAAAACATCAATCTCGCCCTCTAGAAGTTTACGCCAAACATCGCTTAGCTCTTCCTCTGTCATTTTGCCGTGGGCTACCGCTATTTGTGCGTCTGGCAAAAGTTGCGACAAGTTATTTGCAACATTTGAGATGGACTCGACCCTGTTGTGCATATAATAAACTTGACCGCCGCGGCGCAATTCTTTTTCTATTGCATACAAAATAACACCCTCATCGTACTCTAAAACATATGACTGAACAGGGTGCCTATCCTGAGGCGCCTCCTCGATAATTGACATATCACGAATTCCAGTCATCGCCATATTAAGAGTCCTTGGAATTGGTGTTGCAGAAAGGGTAAGCACATCAACATTAGGAAACATTTCTTTTAGTCGTTCTTTTTGAGCAACGCCAAAACGCTGTTCTTCATCAATAATGAGTAATCCCAAATCTTTGAAAGCAACATCCTTTGATATAAGCCTGTGAGTACCTACAATAAAATCAATGTTGCCACGGCGAACACCTGACAAAATCTTTTTTTGTTGTGCCGGAGTGCGAAAGCGGGAGAGCATTTCAGCCTCTATTGGAAACCCGTCAAACCTTTTTAAAATTGTTTGATAATGCTGAAAAGCTAGAATAGTAGTTGGCACTAAAATTGCGCATTGCTTGCCGTCTGCAATGCATTTAAAAGCAGCGCGCAGGGCAACTTCTGTTTTTCCAAAACCCACATCACCGCACAAAAGTCTGTCCATTGGATATGGTTTTTCCATATCTCTTTTTATTTCATCAATGCATCGTAGCTGGTCGTCTGTTTCATCGTATGGAAAGCGTCGTTCAAAATCGTTTTGCATATCAATATCAGGCGAGAATGCGTATCCAGAGGTTTTCATTCGCTTTGAATAAAGCTCTGTTAGCTCTTTTGCCATATCTTTGACAGCGCCACGAACTCGGCTTTTAGCCTTTTCCCATTCGCTTCCACCAATTCGGTTAAGCTTAACGGCTCTTGACTCATCTCTAGCCCCGATGTATTTTGCAACGGTATCAAGCTGTGTTACAGGTAGGTACAAAACATCTTGTTTTGCGTATTTTATTTTTATATAATCCTTCGTAACGCCACCAACGCTTAGGCAATCTATTCCATCAAAAACGCCAATGCCGTGTGACGACTGAACAACATAATCACCCTTGTGCAATTCGTCAAGGCTTGTAAATGCGTTTGTAATTTTTTTTGATTTTAATTTTTTTGCTTTTTTATTTTCTGTTTGTCTTCCTTGAGTTATGATTGTTAGATTTAAATCCACATAATTCATTCCGGCAGAAAGACTGCCAGAAATAACGCTAATTTGACCCTTTAAAAACTCGTTTGGCAATTTTTTAAAAAACACGGCATTGTACCCGTCTTCAACTAATTCATCAGCGAGATTTTTTGCGTTTTTTTCTGTTCCTGCAAAAATTACTACGGTATTATTTTTTATATCTGTTGGGATAAACTCGTCTTTTAATACGGAAATAGACCCACTCCAAACAGATAATTGTTGTGGTGCAATGCTATAAAGCTCTTTTATTGGAGTGTCAAAGCTACCCCTTGCAAAAGAGTCAGTATATATTGCGCCTAGATTTTCATACAGACTGCAAAGAGTCGTAAAATCAATTAAAAAATCATCTAACCCACGGCAAAGAGTACCGTCTTCAAATGCTGATTTAATCTCTTCTTGCATTAGTTTTGTGGTTGCAATGCTTTTTTCTTTTACCGACCTTGATTCACAAACAAAGAGTTGACCGTCTTTTAAATAATCGAAAATGGTTGCACTTTTTTCGTATGCAAGTGACAAATATTTGTCTGCTGACAATGTCTTAGTACCCGTAGAGATTTGTTTTGCATCTTCTACAAGCTTTTGCTTTGCGTTTTGGCTTGCTTTTCCTTTAAGGCTTTGTGCAAAGTTTTCTATTTTGCTTGCCATTTCTTCTGGGCTGTCAAACAAAATTTCGCTCGACGGTGTTATTGTAATTTTTTTAATGTTCTTTCCACGCCTTTGTGTTTCAACATCAAACTCTGCCATTGTATCAACCGTGTCGCCCCAAAGCTCTATTCGTATTGGCAAATCCCGATGAGGGGGAAAAAAGTCAATTATCCCACCTCTTGTAGAAAACTGCCCAGCACCCTCTACTGCGTGCGACCTTGAATACCCTGCTTTTAGCAAGGCTGACACAAGTTGTTCTACAGATATATCATCATTTTGTTTTAGCGTAATCGACCTTGATTTTAGCTCTTGCGGTGGAAGAGTTTTTTGCATTGCAGCCTCGACACTGCAAACGACAATGTCATACTTGTTTTTTACCATATTCATCAAAACATCTAGACGCTGTTGTTCATAATCTCTGCTTTGCGCCTGAATATCGGCAAAGGAAATATCCCTAGACGGATAGAAAAAAGCCGTCGTACCCATCGCTTTTAAATCCCTAGTAAGCTTTTGTGCAGACGCCTCATCGTGGGTGATTACAATACCCCTTTTTTTGCTCTGCTCACAAAGCGAATGGATAAAATGCGCCCTATGTATTAGCGAAACGCCAACAAGGCCTAGGGGAGTTCTACCGCTGTGCATTGCACGCAGTATGCCTTGATAATCATCACTTTTATTTAGTGTTTGTGAAAAACACGACATATTTTAGCCACTCCATTTACTAACACATAAAGCCCCGACTCTGTGTAGAGGGGGTTGTTTTTTATTTAAAACTCAAACATCTGTTATGCGTTTATTATTTGCTATTTTTATTTTATGCTCTAACAATTGTATAAATTCATAGCACGCTCAATTTCATCATTGACAATAAGCTTTGAGGCTTTTATAGAGTCATTTATGGCTCTGTTTATTTCTTCGCCATCTTTTTTATCTATCTTTGACAATACAAAATCAGCAAGAGAATAATCGTCGCAGGGTTTGCCACCAATGCCTAGCTTTATTCTAGGAAAATCTTGCGATTTTATATGTTCAATTATGCTTTTTATTCCGTTATGTCCACCACTTGAACCTTTGCGTCTTATCCTAAGTTTGCCAGGCTCAATGCTAATGTCATCAAAGATTACAAGCACATTTTCTGGAGGGATTTTATAAAAATTTGTAGCCTGTGCTACGGCAAGACCACTGTTATTCATATATGTTTGTGGTTTCATAATAATACATTTTTTGCCTGAAATACTGGTTTGTGCGATTAGTGCATTAAATTTTGATGTGTTAATTTTTACACCAAGCTCATTTGCAAGCTCGTCTGCAAAAATAAATCCAACATTGTGCTTTGTATTTTTGTATTTTAACCCTGGGTTTCCAAGTCCTACTATTAAAAACATCTTAATTCCTCTACTAACTAAAAAATCTAATCTATTTATTATACATTGTTGAAATCGGTTTTTCTGCATAGATTCGTTCTATCGCTTTTGAAAAAACAGGCGCAACAGGCAAAATTTTTATCTTGTCTATTCTTTTATCATTGGGTTGAAAAATAGTGTCTAAAATTACAACTTCTTTTATAATACTGTTCTCCAGCCTTTGAATAGCAGGGCCAGACAATACGCCGTGAGTTGCACAGGCATAAACTTCTTTTGCACCGCCGGTTTCCAAAACGGCTTGTGCCGCCCCACAAAGAGTACCTGCCGTGTCTATCATATCGTCAACAATAACGACAATTTTATCTTTAACATCGCCGATGATGTTCATAACCTCTGAAACATTTGCCTTTGGTCTGCGTTTGTCGATTATAGCGATAGGTGCGCTAAAGCAATGTGCAAATGCCCTAGCCCTTGTAACAGAGCCAAAGTCAGGCGAAACAATTACGATTTTGTCTAAATCATATTTAAACTTTTGTAAAAAATGTTGTGCCAAAACGGGGCCACCTAATAAATGGTCAACAGGAATATTAAAAAAGCCCTGAATTTGTGGTGCGTGCAAGTCCATTGTCAAGATTCTGTCTGCCCCCCGCACAAGTGATAAGGTCGGCTACAAGTCGTGCAGAAATAGGCTCCCTAGGCTTTGCTTGCCTGTCTTGTCTTGCGTAGCCAAAGTATGGAATAACAGCAGTAATTCGTGATGCCGAAGAGCGTTTACAAGCATCGCACATTAGCATAAGCTCCATTAGGTTATCGTTTACAGGTAGATTTGTAGATTGAACAATGAAAGTATCAGAGCCACGAACGGATTCACCGATTGAAATCGAAGTTTCACCGTCGCTAAATGTAGATATTTTGGATTTGCTAAGCTCTAGCCCAATTCCCGTTGCGATGTCGTTTGCAACATCCATATTTGAATTGCAACTAAAAATCTTTATATCTTTTCCTCTAACGCTCATACTAGCACGCCCTTTCTAAAACTCCTTTTAGTCCATATTTTTAAACGGTTTTCTTTCTTTTACCCAACCTTCTTTATTCACCTGCCTTGCCCTTGCAATAGACAAAGAAAACTCAGGAACATCTTGTGTTATCGTAGCCCCCGCAGCGATATAAGAGTATTCTCCAACAGTTACAGGCGCTACAATGTTTGTGTTGCAACCTATGAACGCATTGTCTTTAACCGTAGTCCTTGATTTTGTTTTTCCGTCGTAGTTTACAGTAAGGCTACCGCAACCAAAGTTTACATTTTGGCCAATGTCAGAGTCCCCAATATAGGAAAGATGAGGTAGCTTTGTGCCTTTTCCAAGCACAGAGTTTTTAACCTCTACAAAGTTACCAATATGAACATTCTCACCAATATTTGAGTTGGGTCTAATATGCACAAACGGGCCTGCATCTGCGCCATTTCCAATTATAGAATCCTCCATTTGAACATTGGAGAGTTTAACATTATCTTTGATTTGGCTGTTTTCAATCAAGCAGTTAGGACCTAGTGTGCAGTTTTGTCCAACCGTTGTTTTGCCCCTTAAAATGGTGTTTGGCAAAACTGTTGTTCCAACCCCGACACTAATGCCCTTGCAAATAATTACACCGTCAATGCAAGGAATGTCAACACCAGAACTCATAATTGAAAAAAGCACTTCTTTTCGTGCTATTTCGTTTAGCTCCATTAGCTGAACTCTATCATTTGCACCCAAAATAACGCTTGAATTATCTGTAATAAAAGCAGATGCCCTACCGCCAATATTTTTTATCATCTCTATTGTGTCAGTAAGGTAATACTCGCCTTGGTCATTTTCTGACTTTAAATTTTCAAGAGCATATAAAAGCTCTTTTGAGCTAAACCAATATACCCCTGAATTTACCTCATTTATTTGTTTTTCTTGCTCTGTTGCATCTCTTTGCTCAACTATTTTTTTAAGGTTTCCCTCACAGTCCCTTATAATTCTGCCATATCCAAAAGGTCTTTCAATACAGGCAGAAACCACCGTTACTGCACTTTTTGACAAAATGTGCTGTTCGAGCGAATTCTCAATTGTAACTTCATCAATCAAGGGAGCATCCCCATTAAGAACAAGAACATTGTCAGCGCCACTATTTTTTATAAAATCAACAGCTTGCATAACGGCGTGACCAGTGCCAAGTCTTTGTTTTTGCTCTGCATAATTATAATCACTGCCCATATGCTCACGAACAAGCTCGCCTGTATGCCCTGTTATTATGCAAACATTTTCTTTATCTATTCCACTGTTTGTTACAGCGTCTGCCACCCAGTCAATCATAGGTTTAAACAAAACGTTAGTTAAAACCTTAGAATAGTTAGCCTTCATCCTTGTTCCTTCGCCCGCTGCTAGAATAACTGCACAATTTTTGCTCATTAAAATGCCTCCTAAACCTATTTATAAGAAATAATATTATAGGTTGTTTACAAGATTTTTAAGATAGTTTTTAAAGTCGTCGCCTATTTCAGGGTGATCAAGTGCAACTTCGCAGTTTGCCTGCAAAATTCCAAGCTTGTTTCCCATATCATAACGCTTGCCAACAAAATCCACGGCATTGAGTTTGCCTTGCCTTGCAAGTGTTGCCATAGCCTCTGTAAGATAAATTTCGCCGTCTCTACTGTCTGGCTTGCTAGACTCTATTAAAGAAAAAATCTCTGGTGGCAAAACAACTCTGCCAAGAATTGCAAAGCAAGACATAATCTGCTCTGGTGATGGTTTTTCTATAATATCGTTGCACTGCATTATGTTATCTCTAATGGGGGTAACATCAAGTGATGAATATTTTGCAATAGCCTCTTTTGAAACTTCTTTTACACCAACAACACCTTTGTCAAACTCTTCATATGCCCTGCAAAGCTGAGCTGTAACAGGGTCGTCTGATATTATAACATCATCGCCATACATAACAACAAAAGGCTCATTGCCTATAAACGAGCGGGCGCACAAAACTGCGTGGCCTAGCCCTTTTGTTTCTTTTTGTCTTAAAAAATAAATATTAGCAAGATTTGAAACAGCCAAAACATCCTCATATATCTTTTCTTTTCCGTCAGATTTTTTAAGCTGTGTTTCAAGCTCAAAAGCGTGGTCAAAATGGTCCTCTATTGCAACCTTGCCACGATTTGTTATTATCAATATTTCTTCAATTCCAGAGGCTACAGCCTCCTCAACTATATATTGAATTGCAGGTTTATCAACAATGTTTAGCATTTCTTTTGGCACAGCCTTTGATGCGGGCAAAACCCTTGTTCCAAGGCCCGCTGCGGGAATTATTGCTTTTCTGATTTTCATTTTACACTCTCCATATTATTTTATTATATGCGTATTTTTATTTTTGAAAGAACTGTATTATTTTTTCAACATACACGGATAAATCAAATCCGGTTTTTACCGTTGTTGTAAAAACGGCATCTATAATACCATACATAAGAATAATGGCGATAAGCATAGACCAAATAGAAACCGAGCCTTTTTGTTTAAGTGCAAGCTCATACTCTGCGTCGCTTTTTTCATCTTGATTTATTTTTTTAATATCTCTAGTGGCTTTTCTCATATAAAAATAGTTGCCAAACATTCCACAAAACAATGATACTGCAAAACCCATTTGTCTTGTAACAGTGTAGGCAAGTGGAGGCCTAGGAGCAACTTGTGCCATATCACTTATCGTCATTTCTTGTGATGACTGCTCTGCTAGGGCTAAAATCTCTTGACTGTAGTCTACAAAATCTTTTGCAAAAACAATGGGAACAATCATTAAAAACGCTGCAAGAACAGCACCTAGTGCGTTCATTTTTCTATAAAAAAGCCAAGGAATAGAAAAGAAAAACCCAGCCCAGTTCCAAGCGAATTTACGGTTTGTTTTGCCTATTCGATAAAACTTAGGTATATACTTGTGTTTGTTTTTATCAACATAAGCACCATACTGCGAAACTTTAATATCACCAATAAGCTCGTCGCCACCGATAATTCTAAACCCGCCCATTTTCATAAGCTCTTCATTGTCAAATGGAATACCTTCTTTTATTTCCTTTATCTCGTGTTCAATCTCTGCTTTAAGGCTTGTGTTTTCGCTTTTTTCCTCGTCAATTGTTTTTGGCAAATCTTTAAGCGGATTTACCCAAACAAAGCCTTGAGAGTGCTTGTCGTCGTTTGCACAGCGCCCTATATTTGCCCAACAGCTCCTGTGGTGTGGTGTTCCACATTTTGGACACACAACAATATCGTCTTTTTCTCCAAAAATAGAGCTACAAACAGGGCAAGGTAAACATTCATACTTCATATAAAACCATCCTTAATATATTTTAAACTGCCGTCAAAATGTTTTTAAACATATTTAATATTATAATTATATCCTTTTTTACATTAAATTTCAATTATAATAAGTTTTAGCTTATCCAGTTTTTTTGAGTCAAATCTCTTTACAACAAGCAACGCTTTTAATATAATACTATAACTAAGTAAATTTACCATACTTTTATTAAAGGATTGATTATAATGTTGGCGTTTGAAGAATTGCGTTTTAGCCTGCTTGAAAGTGAAAAGCCACTTTTGTCACTTCGAGAAGCTTTAGGTATTGATGACTTAAAAAAAGAGGTTGAAAAACTAGAACAGCAATCTGCCACTGATGGATTTTGGGATAATCTTGAAAATTCTCAAAAGGTTTTGCAACGCACAAGTATGCTCAAAAATCGAATATCCTCTTATGAACATCTTAAAAATGACTTTGATGATGCACTAGTTATGATTGAGCTTTCAAACGAGGAAAAAGATGAATCAATGCTAGATGAGTGTACCCAAAGTGTTGAAAATATAAAAAGAGAGCTAGAAAAATTAACGCTCACCACGCTTTTGACAGGGGAGTTTGATAGAAACAATGCAATACTAACCTTTCACGCGGGGGCAGGCGGTACAGAGGCACAGGACTGGGCGCAAATGCTGTTTAGAATGTATTCTAGATGGGGTGAAAGACACGGCTTTAAAGTTCGCACTCTTGACTTTTTAGACGGTGATGAAGCAGGCCTTAAATCTGCAACGATTTTAATTGAGGGCGAAAATGCGTACGGCTTTTTAAAAAGTGAAACAGGGGTTCACCGCTTGGTTCGTGTTTCCCCGTTTGACTCATCAGGGCGTAGACATACTTCTTTTGCATCGCTTGAGGTTATGCCAGAAATTGATGACACAATTAAAGTAGATATTAATCCTGATGATATTAAAATTGATTATTATCGAGCAAGCGGAGCGGGAGGGCAAAAGGTTAACAAAACATCCTCAGCCGTTCGACTAACGCACACACCTACTGGTATTGTTGTTTCGTGTCAGGTTGAGAGAAGTCAACATCAAAACAGAGAAGTGGCAATGCGTATGTTAAAGTCAAAGCTTGTTGAAATAAAAGAGAGAGAGCATCTAGAAAGAATAGAGGATATAAAGGGCGACCAAAAAGAAATCGGATGGGGTAGCCAAATTCGCTCTTATGTATTTATGCCTTACACTCTTGCAAAGGACCACAGAACAAATTGTGAAATAGGAAATATAAATGCTGTTATGGACGGCGAAATAGATGAGTTTATAAATGAATATCTTAAAATGCAGTCGCTAAACTCAATCCCAAAGGAATAAAAAATTATTGACTTATAGCAATCTTGTTGTTATAATAATACTCCGCTGTATTTATAGATACAGCAATCCTTGCTCTTTTTTTAAAAGGGCCCAAGTCCAAAAGGAGGTGCTTTAATAATGGCAGATAACAGAAACTACGAGGCTATGTTGGTTTTTTCACTCAAAAATGGTGAGGAGTCCGCACAAGAGTTGGTAGCAAAGTTTAAGGAACTTGTTGAGAACAACGGCACAATCGAGAAGTTTGACGATTGGGGTAAGCGTAGACTTGCATACCCAATTAATGACGAGCTTGACGGTCACTATGTTCTTATCAATTACTCAGCTGCTCCAGAATTCCCAGCTGAATTTGAGCGTGTTCTCAAGATTACAGACGGCGTTCTTCGTTTCCTTAACCTAGCGAAGTAATTTAGGAGGATGTAAAATGTTAAATTGTGCAGTAATAATGGGCAGGCTAACTGCGGATCCAGAGCTCCGCACAACAAACACAGGTCTTTCTGTAACATCCTTTACCGTTGCTGTTGACCGCTCGTATGTGCGTGCAGGAGAAGAAAGGCAAGCAGATTTTATCAATGTTGTTGCTTGGCGTGGCACTGCTGATTTTGTTACACGCTACTTTCGCAAGGGTTCTATGATTGCTATTCAAGGTTCTATCCAAACACGCAATTATGAGGACAAACAAGGAAATAAGCGTACAGCTTTTGAAATCGTTGCTGATAATGTCAGCTTTTGCGGTTCAAAGGGCGAATCAGGTACTCAAAATGCAGTCCCTTCTGTTACAGCAACAAATCCAAGCTCATCTGCTCCATCTTTTTCAACCGCTGATTCAGGCGACTTTGAAATGATTGAGGGCGACGAAGAGCTTCCTTTCTAATCAGCTTGACTTTTAACCATTACACAATAAGGAGGTAACCAATTATGGCATACGATAGAAATTCTAATAGAAAACCTCGTAAGAAGGTTTGTGCTTTTTGTGTTGATAAAGTAGAAGAGATTGACTACAAAGATATCAATCGTCTTCGCAGATTTACATCTGACAGAGCAAAAATTCTTCCTAGAAGAGTTACTGGCACTTGTGCTTACCATCAGCGTGAGCTTACAACTGCAATTAAGCGTGCAAGGCATGTTGCTCTTATTCCTTACACAGCAGACTAATTTGATTTATTATAGACACCGGCTTTTGTCGGTGTTTTTTATTTTTTTAATTATATTTAACACTGGCAAAATCAACAATATTATGCAACATTTTTCATTTGTTTTGAACAATAAAAGATTAAACAGTTTTGTTAAAAATAACTTCATATTTTTTTAATTCAAAGTTCATTAAACCTACATTTCTTATTTACATTTAGATGCTACTATTATCACAACCTAATTAAATGGGTTGCAAACATTAGGGCAAAAAAATTAGATGATTTGTAGATTAGGGAAATAGTGCAACGCGCCTTCGATTTTATTACATCATTGTGTAACGCAACTCATTTTATGCACTAAATAAAAAATAGGAGATTTGAAAAATGATTATAGCAACTTTGTTAACAGTACTTTTTGGCGGGGGACTATCAGCGGCAGGAACATTTCTTTTAGGATTCTTTATTTTTATGGCATCTTTAGCCGTTGTTACAACAGCCACCGTGCTTGGAATCGTTTTGTGGCAAAATCATGTGCCGTACAAAAACAAAGGTAGGCGTGCAGAAGACAGAGCATAACAAATCTATGTGTAAACATTAGATAAATACTCCCTTAAAGGCAAGAGATTTATAAGTCTCTTGCCTTTTCTTTTTGCTAGGATTTTCACAACAAATTCAGTCGTTTTTTAGCAAAAATACGGATAAACTATTGTTGTATAACACATCAACTTGTGGTATAATTATGTTCAATAATATCTATATATGCTATTTATTGTAAAAATAGGGGGCTTTTGATGAACATGCAAAAAGAGCATGAAAATCTAATAATAGGGCGTAATTCAATTTTAGAGGCAATTCGTGCGCAAAGGGAGATAGATACACTATTTGTTGCCAGAGGTGAACGCAGTGGCTCTATTGGTAAAATTATTGCACTATGCCGTGATGCAAGTATTCCTATAAAGGAAGTTGATATAAAAAAGCTTGACTTTATGTGCGGTCATTCAAATCATCAGGGTGTTGTAGCGTCTTGTGCAATTCATAGCTATGCGTCTGTTGATGATATTTTTGAAAATGCACAAAAGCGTGGCGAAAAGCCGTTTATAATAATTTGTGACGAAATAGAGGACCCGCATAATTTGGGTGCTATAATTCGTACAGCCGAATGTGCAGGTGCTCACGGAATTATAATCCCAAAACGTCGCTGCGCATCACTAAGTTTTGCCGTTTCAAAAACATCTGCCGGTGCGATTGAGTATGTCCCCGTTGCTCGTGTTAGCAACCTAGGTGCAACGATTGACGACCTTAAAAAGCGCGGTCTTTGGATTTATGGTGCGGATATGGTGGGCGACAATTGGTGCCAAACTGATTATACAGACGCAGTCGGGCTGGTTATCGGCTCTGAGGGTCGTGGGCTTGGCAGACTCATTCGCGAAAAGTGCGATTTTACAGTTTCGTTGCCACTACAGGGCAATATTAATTCTCTGAATGCTTCTGTTGCAGCAGGAATTTTAATGTTTGAGGTAACAAGGCAAAGAACAGGGCTAAAATCCGTGTGAAAGGATGATTCTAATGCAAAAAAAAGATAGTAGTGCTTTGTCAAATTTATCGCTTGATGAATTGATTGATAGCCTTGCTGCTGAAATTGAGCTTGACCTAGATGATTCAAAATCTGCAAAAAACTGGTCGATGTCTGATATTGACGCTCTACTTGGAATTGGCGAAGATAGTTCTTCAAAAGAAGATAGCGTCAATGATAACTCTACTGCTTTTTCGCAAAAGGATTATCAAAAGACTGAAAATATATCAGCAAAGCCAGATGAAGATAAAAATTTAACAAATACAAAAACGCTTGAAATAAAAAATACAGATGAAAAGGTAGAAACAATATCGAAGGAGCAAGACTTTAAAGATGACATTGCAGATGATAAAACAAGAGTTTTTAATTCAGATAAAGAGATAGAAAGAGCGCTTGCCACCTTTGAGCCTGAAGAAGATATTGCCTTGGAAAAGCTAGAAGAATCAAAACCGACTTCTTTTGAAAAAACAATGGCTATAGATACGGGAAAAACTCAGCAAATCAGTGAAACAAAAGAGAATAAGCCCGAGATAAAAAAGCCTAAAATCCTAGACTTCAAAGCAAATGTTACAGAGCAAATAAAGCCGGCAAGTCAAAAAACTTTAACCGACATAAAACCTACATATAATGAAAATATAAAGCACAACATAATCACACAAAAAATTGAAAAGCCAACAAGCGGGATGGAAACGGACAAGTATCGCGACAGGTTTATAAACCCACCTGTTCAAAATCTTGAAAAAACAGCTGATTATGAACGCTTGCGAATTGGTAAACCCGCTCAAAAGATTGAAAGACCAGGGATAATTGTAAAAAAAGGTGGCTTTTCAAACACGGCAGATCTAGAGCCTATTCCAACGATTATTTCTGCTGAGGAAGAGCTTAAAAATGTTGAAGAGTCTGAAAAGGCAAAAGAGCCTAAAAATAAGACTGTAGAAAAAAAGGACGAAATTGCGGGTCAAATAAAATTATCAGGCTTTGAAGAAAACGATGAAATAATAAAAGTTGATGAAGAAAAGGCTGAAAAATATCTTAAAAAATCTCGTAAAGAAAAAATAAAAGATTTTCAGCTCTCAACAGACCTTGACCATATTCCAGATATTGAATATGACGATGATTTAAGTCAATATGATGAAAATTTGAAAAGTGATAAAAAAGCGTTTGCGTCACTGCCAAATTATACTGAGGATGAGTATAACGGACCAGAGGATAAAAGCAGAATTTTACAGAATTTATCAAAGGCGAAAAAATTTGCACTTGCTTTTTCTGTAGTAGAGCTTTTAATACTTATAGCGTCGATGACAATTAGCTCAATCGTTAAATTATCTGGTGGAAATTTTGCGTCTGTAGGTGGTAGTGCTACAAATTATCTTATAATCCATATTGCACTTTTAGTACTTGCTTGTGCGTTTGAAATAGGCACTTTTACAAAAGGTGTGCAAGGACTTTTTTCGCTAAAACCTAATGTCGCAACGGGTAATTCAATAGTTTTTTTCTTGTGCGTTGCACAGTGCATTGTTTTTATTTTTACGGCACAAAGTTCGGCAATAGATTTTGTAGTCTATGCACCTGTTGCTTGTTTTATCTTTACTGTAAGTGCTTTTTCAAAATTTTTCACGCTCAGCCGTGTGCTTGGTAACTTTGAATTTTGCACCGGTGGCACAACACTTTATAGCGTTGAGGAAATACAAAATGAAGCAGATTCTTTTGAAATTGGTCGCGGACTTTTGCTTGGTGACCCCGATATATGTTATAGTTCGCGGATAAAAAATCCATCGAATTTTATCGCACAATCTTTTTCACAACAACCATCGGATAAACTTGCAACAAAGCTTATTCCATCTGTTCTTGGTGCGTCTTTGCTCGTTGCAATAATTTCTGGAGTAACCACAAAGGATGCGGTTTCTGCGTTTTCTTCATTCGTTGCTATTACCTGTGTTGGCTTTCCTGCATTTTCACTTTTTTCATCAAACTTATCGCTTTATGTTACAAATAAAAAGCTTAATTCAAATGGCTGTGCAATTTTAGGCCATAAGGCAACAGTTGACCTTGCAGGTGCAAATGCCATTGTTGTTGATAGTTATGATTTGTTTAAAAAAGGCAGATGTGGTCTAGACGGCATAAAAACTTTTCACTCTATGCGTATTGATGAAGCTATCCTTAATGCTGCTGCACTGGTCATAGAATCAGGTGGACCATTGTCTGATGTTTTTGATAGCGTAATTCTTGGCAGAAGAGAGATTTTGCCACCAGTTGAGTCACTAGCATATGAGGATAGGTTGGGGCTTTCTGCTTGGATACACGGTAGGCGTGTTTTATTAGGTAGCCGTGACCTTTTAATAAATCATAATGTTGAAGTCCCTGACATTGCAGTTGAAGAAAAGTATCTTAAAAGGGGCAAAAATGTGATGTACTTGTCTGTGGCGGGCAAGGTTGCAGCAATGTTTGTTATAAGTTACTATGCAAACGAAAATATTGGTCGTTCTCTTCGCAAGGTTGAGGAGCGAGGCCTTACAATTTTAGTTCGCACAAGTGATAGCAACATAACTGAGGAGTTGTTGTGCCAGTATTTTAAGCTCCCACTTAGTGCTGTTAAAATCATCAGCCCCGTGTCTGGAGACATTTATAATAAGTATAGAAAAACAACTCTGGATTCGCCAACATCAGGAATTTTGCATAAAGGCACTGAGGATTCTTTTTTAACATCGCTTACAAGTGCAATTAGGCTAAACAAACTAAGTTCAGTTAATGGCGTTGTTCAAATTGTTTATTGTGCCGTAGCTATTTCTATTTTTGCATTGCTCTCATTTTTATCCGGACTTGCAAATGTAGATGCAACAGAAATTATAGTTTTTCAGTTCGCTTGGACGGCAATCGCCTCACTGATTCCAATATTTAAAAGGTCATAACTTTTGTTATTGACTCCTTCTCTCTATAAAAGCCCTGCCAGTTGTTAAAACTGACGGGGCTTTTTCTTTTGTAAAAACTTAATTGTTATTCTATTTTTCTAATACTTTTATAATTTCACCAATAAAAATATAGTGATAATCTTCGTTTGGATAAAAGCACTCTATTGCGTCGTCTAAAAAGTCGCAAGGGCTCATTTTTGATTTTGAAATCTTTTTGCATACAATAGAGTACTTTGACTCTTCTACTGCTGTTGTACTTTCTACGTAATAGGGGGTAAGGCTTGATGCACTAAATTTGTCAAGATCCTTGCCTGATTTTTCCCCACAAAGTTTAAGAGCGTTTCTATATTCTTCGTCCAAAAAGTTTATTGTAAAGAAATCCTCTTGCTCAATTATGCCAAAAGTATGCCTTTGTGGCCTTACAAAAACTACGGCAACATCCTTGTTCCAAAGTCTTCCCAAAGTTCCCCAACTTGCAGTCATTATGTTGTGTTTTTTTTCATCTCCTGCACCTATTAATGCCCACCTTTTTCCAAAAAGTTCTATCGCAGATTCTGGAATATCCTTTATATTTATTTCGTTAAAGCTCATATCAAAGCTCCCCTTTCAATTTTTATCTTTAAATTATACTATAATATAGTAACATATTTGTTGCAAAAAATTAAACCCTTATTTAATTTATTGCACTTGTGGTGTATAATTATTGTATTCGCATTTTGCCTTAATGCAGAGTTTTGAGTGTTTTTTGCAAAAATTAAGAGCAAAATGAATTAATATACACCTTTTATGCATACTTATTCATAAATAGCTTGACTTATTGTATAATAGGTGTATAATATCTTCATATTTTGAATAATTAATTTGGAGGCAACGATTATGTCAGATATCAAAAAGGTTGTTTTAGCTTATTCGGGTGGGCTTGATACTTCTATTATCATTCCATGGCTTAAAGAAAATTATAACAATTGCGAGGTAATCGCAGTTTCTGGTGATGTTGGACAAGGTACAGAGCTTGATGGCCTTGAAGAAAAAGCAATTAAAACCGGTGCGTCAAAGCTTTATATTGAGGATTTAAACAAAGAGTTTGTTGAGGATTTTATTTTTCCAACACTCAAAGCAGGCGCTGTTTATGAGGGAGAATATCTTCTAGGCACTTCTTTTGCTCGCCCAATTATTGCAAAAAGAATTGTAGAAATTGCACTTGCAGAGGGTGCAGACGCAATTTGTCACGGTTGCACAGGAAAGGGAAATGACCAAGTTCGTTTTGAGCTTGCGATAAAAGCTTTTGCACCAAATATGAAAATAATTGCTCCGTGGAGAATTTGGGATTTAAAATCTCGTGATGATGAGATTGAATATGCAGAAAAGCATAATATACCACTAAAAATTAATAGGGAAACAAACTACTCAAAGGATAAAAACCTGTGGCACCTTTCTCACGAGGGGCTAGACCTTGAGGATCCTGCAAATGAGCCTAAGTATAATGAACCAGGATTTTTAGAACTTGGTGTTTCTCCAGAAATGGCTCCGGACACACCTACTTATGTTACAATTTCGTTTGAAAAGGGTATCCCTGTTGCACTCAACGGAGAAAAGTTAGACGGCGTTGAAATGATAAAACAGCTAAATAAAATCGGTGGAGAAAACGGTGTAGGCCTTGTTGATATTGTTGAAAACCGTTTGGTCGGGATGAAATCTCGTGGCGTTTATGAAACTCCGGGTGGAACAATTCTTTATAGGGCACACGCAGTTCTTGAAACATTGACACTTGATAGAGATACACATCACTATAAAGAACTTGTAGCAAATCGTTATGCAGAGCTTGTGTATTATGGGCAGTGGTTCACCCCTCTTCGCGAGGCGCTTGCAGCTTTTGTTGATAAAACACAAGAAACAGTTACAGGCGATGTAAAATTAAAGCTTTATAAGGGTAATATAATCAATGCAGGTGTTACCTCTCCTTATTCGCTTTATAGCGAGGAGTTTGCAACATTTGATGAGGACGAAGTGTATGATCAAAATGATTCTGCTGGATTCATTAATTTGTTTGGACTTCCAATCACTGTAAAGGCTCTTCTTGACCAAAATCGTAATGACTAATTTAGGAGTGCGTAAATAATGAAACTTTGGGCTGGTCGCTTTTCAAAAGAAATAGATAAAAAGACTAATGATTTTAACTCTTCAATATCGTTTGATAGTCGAATGTTTGAGCAAGATATTACAGGCAGTATGGCGCACGCCACAATGCTTGGAGCGCAAAATATAATATCTAAAGAAGATATGGAAAAAATCATTGACGGTCTTGATGGCATTTTAAATGACATAAAAAACAATAAGCTACAAATAGATATGAGCAGTGAAGATATTCACACTTTTATCGAGGCAGAGCTTACAAACCGTATAGGTGACGCGGGCAAAAGATTGCACACCGCAAGGAGTAGAAACGACCAAGTAGCTCTTGATATTAGGCTCTATCTTCGTGATGAGTGCGACGCTGTAATTTCTCAACTAATCGAGCTTGTAACAGTATTATGTGATAGTGCAAAAAAATACTCACAAACTGTAATGCCAAGCTATACGCACTTGCAAAGGGCACAGCCTATTGTTTTTGGTCACCATTTACTAGCATATGCAGAAATGTTCTTGCGTGATATTGATAGAATTCAAGACGCAAAAGCAAGAATGAATTTTTGCCCACTAGGTAGTGGCGCTCTTGCAGGCACAACATATCCTATTGATAGAAATCTCACAGCAGAGATTTTAGGGTTTGACGGTGTCTGTCAAAACTCTCTTGATGGTGTTTCAGATAGAGATTTTTGCATTGAACTTGCAAATGCATTGTCAATTGTTATGGTTCACCTCTCAAGGTTTTCCGAGGAAATTATTATGTGGTGTTCGTGGGAGTTTAGATTTGTAGAGCTTGATGATGCTTTTTCAACTGGCTCGAGCATAATGCCACAAAAGAAAAACCCAGACATTGCAGAGCTAGTTAGAGGAAAATCAGGCAGAGTGTTTGGTGACCTTATGACCTTGCTTACTGTTATGAAAGGAATTTCACTTGCATATAACAAAGATATGCAAGAAGATAAAGAGGCGATTTTTGACGCTTTTGATACAGTTAAAATGTGCCTTACCGCCTTTACACCTATGATAGAAACTATGAAGGTTAATGGCGATAATATGAGAAAAGCGGCAGCTGGTGGGTTTATAAATGCAACAGATTGTGCCGACTTTTTAGTATCTAAGGGACTTCCCTTTAGAGATGCTTATAAGGCAACGGGCGAGCTAGTTGCTCTTTGCATACAAAAGGAGCTTACTCTTGAGGCGTTGCCGATTGAAGAATATAAAAATATCTGCGATTTATTTGATGATGGTGTCTATGACGCTATTTCACTTGAAAAATGTGTGTCGGATAGAACTTGTGTGGGTGCTCCCGCACCAAAAAATGTAGTTGCACAGGCGGATAGAATTTTGGAGTTGTTAAAATGATTAAGGCTGGAATAATTGGTGCTACGGGATATGCAGGTATTGAACTATGCAGAATTTTACTAAATCACCCAAAGGTAGTTTTGTCAGGTGTTGGTTCTGTAAGCTTTGAGGGCAAAAAAATTAGCGAGGTTTATCCCGCGCTTAATGGAATTTGTGACCTTGTTTGCCAGTCAACTGATGAAGTTATTGAAAATAGCGAGGTTGTCTTTGCTTGTGTGATGCACGGACTTTCACAAGATTTGGCAAAAAAATGTGCAGACAATGGCGTTGTGTTTATCGACCTTGGTGCAGATTTTAGACTGGATAGTGCAAACGATTATAAAGAGTGGTATGACAGTGATTTTAAGCATTTGGATTTGCACAAAAGAGCAGTTTATGGACTTCCCGAACTTTATAGAAATGATATAAAAGGCTCAAAAATAATTGCAAATCCCGGTTGCTACCCAACAAGCATAGCTCTAGGGCTTTTTCCCGCTTTAAATTCTGGTCTTGTAAGCACAAATGGAATTGTTATAGATTCAAAATCTGGCGTTTCTGGTGCTGGTAGAGGCCTTTCACAAACAGCTCATTATCCAAATTGCAACGAGGCGTTTGCGCCTTATAAAATTGCAGCACACAGGCACACTCCTGAAATTGAGCAAACACTCTCAAAGATATCAAAAAAAGATGTTACCGTTTTGTTTGTGCCTCATTTGTTGCCCGTAAATCGTGGAATTATCTCAACAATATACGCAAAGCTTGAGGAAAATGTGTCAAAATCAGATGTTAGAAAAGCTTTTGAAAATTCATATAAAAATGAAAAGTTTGTGCGTGTTTTAGATGACGGTAATGTTGCAAATTTGCGTGATGTAAAATGCAGTAACTTTTGCGACATTTCAATTCATATTGATGACAGAACAAACACATTAGTTATAGTGTCTGCTATTGATAATATGGTAAAGGGTGCGTCTGGTCAGGCAGTGCAAAATATGAATATTATATTCGATTTGCCTGAGGATATGGGACTTTGCTTTATACCCACAACTTTTTAAAAAGGTGATATTATGAAAACTTTTAAATCCAAACTGGTAATATTATTGCTCGTAGTTGTTTTGCTTTGTTTTGCAATGGCAGGGTGCGTGCCACATAACACGCCAAGTGCTAGTACCGCAGGATTTTTATCAGGAATATGGCACGGATGGATTGCACCATTTTCTTTGATTGCATCAATTTTTACAAACGCTAGAATGTATGAGATGAACAACAACGGTTTTTTGTATGAACTAGGTTTTTATATGGCGATAATTAGTGGCTTTGGCGGTCTTGCTTTCTCTCGCAAAAAGAGTCGCAGGGACTAACAAAGCTTAGCGGAAAGGAAAATATATATGGCAGATTTAAAATTTATTGATGGTGGAGTTTGTGCCCCAATTGGATTTGTTGCAAACGGAATTCATTGTGGAATTAGAAAGAATAAAATAGCTCTAGACCTTGCCCTTATCGCCGGTGGAAAAGACTGTGATGTAGCGGCGGTTTATACCCAAAATTTAGTTTGTGGCGCTCCCATAACGGTTACAAAAAGAAATATTATAGACGGCAAAGCAAGGGCGATTGTTTGCAACAGTGGCATTGCAAATACTTGTAATGCAGATGGCGTTGAAAAAGCACAGCAAACTTGTGAGATTGTAGCGAAAGAACTTGGGATTTCACCCGCTGATGTGGTCGTGGCATCTACGGGAGTTATAGGTGTTCCTCTAAACATTGAGCCTATCAAAAACGGAGTAGGCGAGCTTGTAAATGGGCTTGACAGTGACGGTTCTGACAAAGCAGCTAGAGCGATAATGACAACGGATACAAGAAAAAAAGAGGTAGCTGTTGAGTTTTATATGGATGATAAGCTCTGCAAAATTGGTGCAATATCAAAAGGCTCTGGGATGATACATCCAAATATGGCGACAATGCTAAGCTTTATCACGACGGATGTTAACATTACATCTCAAGCTTTGCAAATGGCACTTGATGAAGTTGTTGCAGATAGCTTTAATATGCTAAGCGTTGACGGAGATACATCAACGAATGACACTGTTTGTGTTTTGGCAAACGGATTTGCACAAAATATGCGTATAGTTTCTAGTGGAAAATATTTTGATATATTTGTTGATGCGTTAAGGCAGTGTTGCATTTATCTTGCAAGGGAAATGGCAAGAGATGGTGAGGGTGCAACAAAGCTTATTGAATGTACTGTTTCAAATGCGAGTGATGAGCAAACGGCAAAAAAGATTGCAAAAAG
>JAAYPE010000039.1 GCA_012519975.1 Clostridiales bacterium | reverse complement strand
TACGATTATACGGGCAATAATATGCTTAAACGAGAGGAAAAAGCAAAAAAGGTTAAAACTGCAAAGGCTCCTAAATCTCGTGCAAAATCTTTTAACAGAAGTTATAAAAGAAGATAAGCGTTTTAAAATTTATTTAAAACCTTAAAACAACATAAACGCAAAATTTTATCTGCTTGCAGTGGCAATGCGGCATTTGATTTGCTGTGCCTGTTCAGGCAGATTTTTGATTTTTATAACTATTTTAACACTAATTTTAGTTTTTCAAATCACACTCTTTATTTAAAACTAAATTTAAAAACTGCAACGAGAATTTATATTCCCAGTGCAGTTTTTTGTTTTGTGTGCTTATTTTTATATATTAAGGTAATAATTAATATATTTGTTATTTTATAAATCCGCCACCAATTACAAAATCATCGTCATCATAAAAAACGGCACTTTGCCCTGCGGTTATTGCTCTTTGTGGTTCTTCAAAATCAACTTTCACCGTCTTTTCATCAATCGGGATTACCGTTGCTTTTACGAGTGGTGCTTGACATCTGATTTTTACCCTTGCTTTTACAGGGCTTTTTAAATTATCAACAGAGATGTAATTTACATTTTCAGCAATTAGTGAGTTTCCCATTTGCTCACCCTCTTTGCCCAATGTTATTTGATGAGTTTTTGGGTCGATTTTTATAACATACATTGGTGTTCCAAAAGACATTCCTAGTCCTTTTCTTTGCCCAACTGTATAGTGGATTATGCCTTTGTGCTTGCCCAATTTTTTACCGTCACTGTCTACAAAATCGCCAATTTTTAATTCTTCGTTTGTATTTTCAAGTATAAATTTTGCATAATCATCATCTTTTACAAAACAAATTTCCTGACTATCTGGCAGATTTGCAACAGGCAAATTAAATTCATTTGCAATTTTTCTGGTTTGCTCTTTTGGCATATTAACGGGAAAAATAATTTTGCTTAGCTGGTTTTGGCTAAGTCTGTGCAAAAAATAACTTTGGTCTTTTTTATTCTCATTTCGTTTAAGCAAAAAACGGTCGCCAATTTTTTCAACACTTGCATAATGACCCGTTGCCAAAAAATCTGCACCACGCTGTGTTGCAATTTCTAAAAGCTTTCCAAATTTTATGTTTTCATTACATACAACGCAAGGGTTTGGCGTGCGTGCGTTTAAATATTCGCTTGTAAAATTATCTATAACTTTTTGTTTAAACTCATCTCGCAAGTCAATTGTTTCAAAAGGAATGTTTAACTCCTTTGCAACATTCATCGCATTTTTATTTGCCACCCCGTCATCATCTGGGGATAATAGCAAATTTATTCCAACAACATCGTATCCTTGCTGGGTTAAAAGCAGTGCGGCAACAGACGAATCGACTCCACCGCTCAAACCAACATATACTTTTTTGCACATTCGTACAACCTCCCGTCCTCAAAACTACATTTTATCTGCAATTATTGCCAAATATTATAGTAACTGCGTATTGTAGCACACTTAGCCTTGCAATGCAAGGGGAAAAATAGTATAATTAGTAGCAAGAAGTATTATTTACAAAAATTTATTAATTATTTTATAGGAGGAGATTTTTTTGCCGGCAGATTTACATTGCCACACCCGCCTTTCTGATGGTTCACTAGGTATTGAGGATTTGATTATTCTTGCAAACAAAATGGGAGTTAATACTATTGCTATTACTGACCACGATTGCCTTGCAGGTACTGTAAGAGGTAAAATTATTGGTCAAAGGCACGGTGTTACCGTAATTCCTGGGGTTGAGCTTTCTTCTATCGACACTAAAAGAGATAGGAAGGCACATTTGTTATGCTATTTGAGTGATCATCCCGACCGTTTAGAAGGACTTTGCAGGCGTAATTCACTTGCAAGGAGAAAAGCAGGGCAACTTATGGTTGTTAAAACAGCGCAAAAATATCCTATAACTCCTGAATTTGTTATAAAATGTGCAGCTGGTTCTACCAATATTTATAAACAACATATTTTGCACGCTTTGATGGAAAGTGGCTTTACTACTAGTATTTTTGGAAATATGTATGACGAATTGTTTTCTTCAAAAAATCCCGACAACATTAGCGTTACCCCAAAGTTTCCTGATGTTTTTGAGGTTTTGGAAGCAATTCACGAATCAGGTGGTATTGCAGTTTTAGCACACCCTGGATTTTATGACAGCTTTGAACTACTTGATGAATTGATTGAAGCGGGTCTTGACGGTGTTGAAGTTTGGCATCCTGACAATTCGCCCGAAGAAACTGAAAAGTTAATCGAAATCGCTAAGAAAAACAACTTACTTATGACTGGTGGAAGTGATTTTCACGGTTTATACAATTCAAGAATTACAAAAATTGGCTCTTACTCTACGCCTGATGAAAATTTGACCGAGCTTTTAAACTACAAAGCAAAGAAAAAAAGACAGCAAAAGAAAAATAACGCAAGTTCTACAACAAAAAAAGATTGATTTTACAACTCCTCCATTATAAAATATGATGGAGGGGTAATATTCTATCAAAAAATCTCTTTTTTTCGTTATAAATTTAACAGTTTGTTTATTGAATATTATTGACTTTTTTATTAAACTATATAGGATGATTAAAAAATGAAAGTTCATGACGATGATGTAAAGATTTTTGACCCGAACAACAATAACAAAAATTCTGAAAAAGATGACTTTTTAGCTATTGTTGACGAAACTAATCGCCAAAGGAAAAATGGCAACTCTGAAAAAGCAAAAAATCTTGGCAAAGAGCTTGCAGACCTTGCAGGTGACAAAGATTTGTTTATGTCTTTTATTAAAATAGACGATTTAGACCCTTCTATTTTAGAACAGGCGTATGCACTTATGCAATTTTCTGCTGAGGCAGCTCTTAATTTTTATTTGCCATCTACACTTCTTTCTACAATTGCGGTTAACACTTTGCAAGAAACTATGATTTTGCAAAAAAACCCAATGTATGAAGCAGCTCTCAATGGCTCTGCGTTTTCTTTTTACTACCTTAGTGTTCGCAAGGGTGGCGACCAATTACCTTATGATATTGGCTGTGCTTTTGCAATGCTTTGTGGAAAAGAAGGGGACGAGCATTATATAAATGTTGGTAAAAGGCTTTATCTTGAAATACTAAAAATGGTTGAAGACAAAATAAAGCTGCTTAAATTTGCCGTTGAGTAAATTAAAACTCTGGTAAACCATCCTGAAAGGAGATTATAAAATGAATTATTCACACGAGGTTGAAAAGATGTGTGTGGTTAAAAAAGGACCACATCACGGACCTGCCCCTATTCCTGAAGAGGGAAAATGGGTAAAATCTACACAAATCAAAGACATTAGCGGACTTTCTCACGGTGTTGGCTGGTGTGCCCCTCAACAAGGCACTTGCAAGCTTACGCTAAACATAAAGGAAGGTATTGTTGAAGAGGCTTTGGTTGAAACAATTGGTTGCTCTGGTATGACTCACTCTGCTGCTATGGCTGCAGAAATTTTGCCAGGCAAAACTCTTTTAGAGTGCCTTAACACTGACCTTGTTTGCGATGCTATCAATGTTGCTATGCGTGAACTATTCCTTCAACTTGCTTATGGTCGTACTCAGTCTGCTTTTTCTGAGGGCGGTCTTGAAGTTGGTGCAGGACTTGAGGATTTGGGTAAGGGTCTTTGCTCTCAAGTTGGCACAATGTTTAGCACAAACCTTAAAGGTGTTCGCTATTTAGAAACAACTGAAGGCTATGTTACCCGTATGGCTCTTGATGATGACAATCAAGTTATCGGTTATGAGTTTGTTCGTGTTGGAAAAATGCTTGAGGATATCCGCAAAGGTATTGCTCCAAACGATGCTTATAAAAACAATATTAGTAATTACGGAAGATTTGATGATGCTAAAAAATATATTGATCCACGCGAAGAATAAGGAGGAGGAAAAGCTGTATGTCTAACAATATGTCATTTGAGGGCAAGAATAGAAGAATGCCCAAAATAGAAGAGTGTCTTAAAAAGTACGGTATTGCTGACCTTGAGGCTGCAAGACAGCTTTGCCTCGATAATGCTATCGATGTTGAAGCAATTGTAAAAGGTGTTCAACCAATTGCTTTTGAAAATGCTGTTTGGGCTTATACCCTTGGTGTTGCTATTGCTCTTAAAGAAGGAAAAACTAAAGCTTCTGACGCTGCTGCTGCAATCGGTATCGGTCTTCAGGCTTTTTGTATCCCTGGTTCTGTTGCTGAGCAAAGAGATGTTGGTCTTGGCCACGGTAATCTTGGTGCAATGCTTCTTAAAGATGAAACAAAATGTTTTGCTTTCCTTGCAGGTCACGAATCTTTTGCTGCAGCTGAGGGTGCTATTGGTATCGCTCGTACTGCAAACAAAGTTCGTAAAGAGCCTTTGCAAGTAATTCTAAATGGTCTTGGTAAAGATGCTGCTATGATTATTTCTCGTATCAATGGATTTACCTATGTTCAGACTGAATACGATTTTAACACTGGTGAGCTTAAAGTTGTAGGTGAAACTCCTTACTCAAACGGTGAAAAGGCAAAAGTTCGTTGCTATGGTGCAAACGATGTTCTTGAGGGTGTTTCTATAATGAAACTTGAAAAAGTTGATGTTTCTATTACTGGTAACTCAACAAACCCAACTCGTTTCCAACACCTTGTTGCTGGCACATATAAAAAATGGACAATGGAAAATGGCGTTGAATATTTCTCTGTTGCTTCTGGTGGCGGTACAGGTAGAACACTTCATCCAGATAATGTTGCTGCTGGCCCTGCTTCTTATGGTCTTACAGATTCAATGGGCAGAATGCACGGTGATGCACAATTTGCAGGTTCTTCATCTGTTCCAGCTCACGTTGAAATGATGGGACTTATGGGAATGGGCAATAACCCAATGGTTGGTGCAACTGTTGCTTGTGCTGTTGCTATCCAAGAATCAGCAAAATAAATTAAAACCTCGTAATAATATAAATAAAAGCGGTGGATTTCCATCGCTTTTTTTTGTTGTATAAATATTTTTGTTTATGCTGTTTGTGTTGTTTATTTTTTTGCTATCGTTATCTAATTTGATTGTTGTTTCATTTGATTTTTTGCTATCGTTATGATGCTGTCTTATTCATTTCTTTGCCCCCGTTACGATGCTGTCTCATTCATTCCTTTGCTCTCGTTACGATGCTGTCTCATTCATTCCTTTGCTCTCGTTACGATGCTGTCTCATTCATTTCTTTGCTCGCCAAAGAAACGAATCAAAGAAAGGCGACACGGGGGAAACCCTCTGCCGTCCTTTCAGTCGGTTTTCCCCCGTGACCCCCATCCAGTGCGATGTAGATGGTTTTATGTTTAGGTGGGTTTTAGGCATAGGTGGTAGGTGTGTGGGCTAACCGTTAGTCACATTATGAGTTTACTTTTAGACACAGGTAATAAATGTGTGGGTTGATTTATAGTTTTATTATATTATTTTTCTTTATCTCATTCATTTTTCTGCTCTCGTTTCCATTCCTGCTCTTGCCCTCGTTCTCATTCTTACTCTCGCTCATTCATTTCTTTGCTCCCGTTATGGATGCTGTCTCATTCATTTCTTTGCTCGCCAAAGAAACGAATCAAAGAAAGGCGACACGGGGGAAACCCTCTATTGTCCTTTCAGTCGGTTTTCCCCCGTGACCCCCATCCAGTGCGATATAGATAGTTTTATGTTTAGGTGAGTTTTAGGTATTAAAAATAGACGATAGATTCTGATTATCGTAAAAATTGTAAGCTTGTATTCTCTCCGTGACCCCCATCCGGTGCTATATAGATAGTTTTATATTTAGGTAAACTTTAGAAATTTAAAATAAGTTACACTTCTGATTATTTTAAAACTAATAGTTTATTTTCCCGCCCCCATCCGCTATGATAAAATAGATTTGTCATTTGGGTGGGCTTTATTCGCAGATGACAAGTGTGTAGTTTTATGATTTTTAAACACGGATATCAAACAATTAATCACATTGTAATTTTATTTCTATCCACAAACAGCAAATATGTGATTTATTTTTTCATTCCCTTACTCACCTACTATATTAATAAAAATTAAAACCGAAAGATAATCCACTATGATGAATTTATCTTTCGGTTTGTTTATTATTTAAAACTCTGTTTTAACTGTACTACTATAATTATCACTTGTTGAAACTATTGTTCCCTTCGATGGTTGTGTTGATAATTCTCCAAAATTATCTTCATTTGGCACTGTTTGAGTTGTTGCTACTATTGTTTTTGCCGTTGTTGTTGGTGGTTTAATATCAATTGCAGAGATTCTTTTTTTAGGAAGTTCTATATTTGACCTGCCGTACAACAATATTTGTAATTCCTTTGCAGAACCTGGAAAATCTGTAATCCACACATCCCCACAAGGCAGCCTTCCACCTTTGCGTGTATTGCTTGATGGCATATCTTGCTGTACTACATCAAAATTTAGCCAACCTTTTGTTAAAGCTTGTGTCGACAGGCTAACGATTTGGGTTTTTGACATACTTGTTTTTATATTAGGAAACAAGGTATTAATTAACTTGTCAATTTCAGATATATTTGCATTATTTATGCTGTCTAAAAGTGAGGTTAAAACTGCTCTTTGCCTTCTTGTTCGGCTAACATCGGCGTCCACATCAGAATATCTAATTCTACTGTAGCACAATGTTTCCTCACCGTTTAGCTTTTGCTTGCCTGACTTTAGATTATATCCAAACTCTTTATTTAATTGCTTTGCTTCGTTCTCTTTGATATTTACAGTAACTCCACCCAGAGCATTTATAACCTTTGGAAAGGTATCATAATCCACTAGTGCGTACTCATCAATTTTTATTTTATAATTATTTTCAATAGTTTTTACCGTGCATTTTGCACCGCCTGATGAATATGCAGAATTTAACTTTGCAAAGCGAGGTTTTTTTGATTCGGGCTGAATATAAATATAGGTATCACGATAAAATGATACTATATTTATTTTTTGCGTTTTTTTATTCAATGACAAAAGAATTATTGAATCAGACAAATTGCTTTGACTATCAATTCCGAGTAGCATAACATTTAAAACATTTTTACTACTCATTTTTTCCCCATCATTTGTTGCCCAATTTTTTATCAAATCATTCAAAGATTTTGCATCTGTGATGTCATTCATTTTTTCAAAATCAATTTCTTCATAAATGACATCTTGTGCTTTTGTTGTTTGTTTATTTTCATCATCATTTGTTTTTAACAATGACAATTTTGCTATAAAATAAACGCTTGCAAAAAGTGCCGTAATGAAAAATATTGTTGATAAAACTACGGCTACCTTTTTGCCTTTATTATCTTTTCTTTGCCAAAAGCCTTTTTCTTTGCTAGTACTTTCATCTTTAGAATTATTTTCTTTTTCCAAAGATTCCTCTATATTTTCTGATTTTTTATCATTTTGATTGTTGTTATTCGTAACAATCACTTCCTATAATCATTTTAGTTTACTGCTCATTATCAGTTTCTGCATTTTCTTGCTCTAAATTCTCAGTTGCTTGAATTTCTTCAATTTCACCCTCTTCTTCCTCATCATCTTCGTGAGGGGTTCGAGATATTGTTGCTACAACTTCGTCTTCGTTAACTTTCATAACTCTAACGCCTTTTGAGGGTCTTGCAAAAACGCTAACTTGCTGAACAGGTATTCTAATGATTATTCCGTCAGATGAAATAATAATAATGTCGTCATCTTCGTCGACAACCTTAATAGCTGCAACTTTTCCAAACTGCTTTGTACGGTAGTTTATTAGTCCTTTTCCGCCTCTGGACTGCAAGCGATAATCTGTTATTTCACTACGCCTACCATAACCAGTTTCAGAAACTGTTAGGACCTTTCCACCCTCGCGCAAGATTGACATTCCAACAACTTCGTCGCCTTCGTTTAAAGTTATTGCTTTAACACCTCTTGCTGTTCTGCCGATTGGCCTTGCGTCATTTTCATTAAATCTAATACTCATACCATTTTTTGTAGCGATGAGCAAATCATCATCACCGTCGGTGAGTCTTACCCACGCAAGCTCGTCATCTTCGTCCAAATTAATTGCAATAACACCGTTTTTACGAACATTTTTATATGCATCGAGCCTTGTTCTTTTAATTATTCCTTTTCGAGTAACCATAACAAGATATTGGTCGCCCTCAATTTCAGGGACCCTTATCATTGCTGAGATTTTTTCATCAGTTTCAACAGAAAGCAAGTTTACAATATTCATACCCTTGCTTGTTCTGCTACCCTCAGGAATTTCATAACCCTTCATCCTGTATGTTCTTCCTGTGCTTGTAAAGAACATTACATAATCGTGAGTTGAACAGGTAAACATAGTTTCAGCAACATCTTCATCACGGCGAGTCATACCCATAACTCCCCTACCGCCACGCCTTTGAATGTGGTATGTGTCGATTGGTTGACGCTTTATATAACCTAAAGTTGTGAGGGTAAAAACGCACTCCTCTTCAGGAATTAAGTCCTCAATATCAACCTCACCTGTTACATTTAGTATTTCTGTTCTTCTATCGTCACCAAACTTATTTTTAATTGCGATTGCTTCGTCTTTTATAATTTGTAAAATTATATCGTGATTTCCTAAAATCTCAAGGAAGTATGCAATTTTTTCTTTAAGTGCTGCAAGCTCATCCTCAATTTTGCTTCTCTCAAGTCCTGTTAATTGACCAAGTCGCATTTGAACAATAGCTTGTGACTGAACTTCGTCAAGACCAAAACGCTCCATAAGGCGAGCTTTTCCTGTTGGTTGGTCTGGCGAGTTTCTTAAAATGTCAATAACCTCATCAATAAAGTCAAGAGCTATCATCAATCCCTCAAGAATATGCGCTCTTTCTTGAGCTTTTTTGAGGTCAAATTGAGTTCGTCTTGTTATAATTTCACACTGGAAATCAACATAATGAGTCAGTGTTTCCTTTAGTGTTAGAATTTTTGGCTCACCATTTACGATTGCAAGCATTATAACGCCAAATGTTGTTTGCATTTGTGTATATGAATACAGCTGATTTAAAACAACTTGAGGATTTGCATCACGCTTTAAATCTATTGCTACATGCATTCCCTCTCTTGAAGAATAGTCATTAATATCAGCAATACCTTCAATTCTTTTATCTTTTACAAGGTCTGCGATGCTTTCAATCAGCCTTGCTTTGTTAACTTGATAAGGTAATTCTGAAATAACTATTGTAAATCTGCCATTTTTATTTTCGACAATTTCTGCACGAGCACGCACAATAACTCTGCCTCTACCTGTTGCATATGCAGCTCTTATGCCACTTCTCCCCATTATCATTCCAGCTGTTGGAAAATCTGGGCCTTGTATATGCTCCATAAGCTCGGCTAGTTCTATTTCTGGATTATCTATTAGTGCGCACATTCCGTCAACAACTTCGCAAAGATTGTGTGGTGGAATATTTGTAGCCATACCGACTGCAATTCCCGTTGAACCATTTACCAAAAGGTTTGGAAAACGAGATGGCAAAACTGTTGGTTCTTTTAGTCTATCATCATAGTTTCCAACAAAATCAACTGTTTCTTTTTCAATATCTGTGAGCATATGTGTTGAAATTTTGCTCATTTTTGATTCTGTATAACGATAAGCTGCAGGAGGGTCACCATCGACAGAACCAAAGTTTCCGTGCCCATCGACTAGCATATATCTCATTGAGAAATCCTGTGCAAGCCTTACCATTGCATCATAAACTGAAGCATCACCGTGAGGATGATATCTTCCCAAAACTGCACCGACAGTGTCAGCACATTTTCTGTATGGTTTTTCTGGATAAAGCGTGTTTTCGTGCATTGTGTAAAGAATTCTTCTATGAACTGGCTTTAACCCATCTCTAACATCTGGCAAAGCTCTAGACATAATAACAGACATTGAATAATCAAGAAATGATTTTTTCATCTCTTTATTAATATCAACATTTATAATTTTTTGGTCTTCAAAAATCATTTTAATAACCTCTTATACGGGATATTTAAAAAAGCTATAAGTTTTATAAATTAAAATTTAAATATCCAAATTTTGAACATATTTTGCATTTTTTTCTATAAACTCACGGCGTGGCTCAACTTTATCACCCATAAGTATTGAAAATGTTTCATCCGCCTCAATCGCATCTTCAAGAGTTACACGCAACATAATGCGATGCTCTGGGTCCATTGTTGTCTCCCAAAGTTGGTCGGCGTCCATTTCACCAAGACCTTTATAACGCTGGATATCGTAATTGCCGTCAAACTCTTCAATTAACTTATCTCTTTCTTCATCTGAGAAGGCATATTCGTGTTTTTTACCCTTAGAAACCTTAAAGAGCGGTGGTTGTGCAATATAAACATGGCCCTCAGAAACTAGTGGACGCATATATCTAAAGAAAAATGTTAACAACAATGTTCGGATATGGGCACCGTCAACATCGGCGTCGGCCATAATTACAATTTTGTTATATCTTAGTTTTTCCAAATCAAATTCATCGCCAATTCCTGTTCCCAGTGCTGTAACAATTGGCATTAATTTTTCGTTACCAATTACTCTGTCAAGCCTTGCTTTTTCAACATTAAGCATTTTTCCCCATAGTGGCAAAATTGCTTGATATCTTCTATCTCTACCAAGCTTTGCAGAGCCTCCTGCAGAATCTCCCTCTACTATGTAAAGTTCTGTGAATTCTGCATCTCTTTCAGTACAATCGGCAAGCTTACCGGGTAGCGAGTTATTTTCAAGGACACCTTTTCGGCGAGCTAAATCCCTTGCTTTTCTTGCAGCTTCTCTGGCTCTTGATGCATCAAGTGCTTTGCTAAAAATTGCTTTTGCAATTGCTGGATTTTCTTCAAAATGGGTCATTAATTTTTCATAAACTGATTTTGAAACAATTTGTGTAATATCGGTATTTCCAAGTTTGCCTTTGGTTTGCCCCTCAAACTGTGCATCTGTAAGTTTTACACTTATAATTGCTGTTAGCCCTTCACGCACATCTTCGCCTGAAAGGTTTTTATCATTTTCTTTTAGTATTCCATATTTTCTACCATAATCATTAAAAACTCTGGTAAGTGCTGTTTTAAACCCTGTTTCGTGAGTACCGCCATCAATTGTGCGAACATTGTTTGCAAAGCTTAGCATAATTTCGTTATAACTATCGTTATACATCATAGCAATTTCAACGCATCTATCGTCTTTTACTGTTGAAAAGGCTATTGGTTCGTCGTGCAAAGGTGTAAGTCCTCTGCTTGTTGTAACAAAGCTTACAAACGAAGAAATACCACCGTCATAGCAATATTCTTCTTCTATAATATTATTAGGGTCCCTTAAATCTGTGAGAGAAATTGCAAGACCTGCGTTTAAAAACGCTTGCTCACGAAGTCTTTTTTGAAGTATTTCAAACTCATATGATGTAGTTTCTTCAAAAATTTCTGGGTCGGCTTTAAATCTAATTAGAGTACCGCTATCATTTGTATCCCCTATTATTTTAAGCTCATCTATTGCTTTTCCTCTTTCAAATCTTTGGCTATGGATATGTCCGTCTTGAGAGATTTCTACCTCAAGCCATTCAGACAGGGCGTTAACAACAGAAGAACCAACACCGTGCAATCCACCAGAAACCTTATATCCACTACCGCCAAACTTACCGCCTGCGTGCAACACAGTTAAAACAACTGTAACCGTTGACATTCCCATTTTTTCATTAAGACCTACTGGAATTCCACGGCCGTTATCACGAACTTCTATTATATTTCCTGGTAGAATTTTTGTTTCAATATGGGTACAAAAACCTGCAAGTGCCTCGTCTATAGAGTTATCTATAATTTCGTAAACCAAGTGATGAAGCCCACGAGGACCCGTTGAACCTATATACATACCTGGCCTTTTTCTTACTGCCTCTAGCCCCTCAAGAACCTGAATCTGACTAGCGTCATATGCTTCAGTTACGTGAGTGTCCATTTCTTCGACATTCAAATTGGAGTTGTGATTATCCAATGCATAAAACCTCCATTAACAAACTTTTTCTCCTGCCATAGCTTTAGTTAAAACTCATAAGTTTCTCTTGCTCGTTTTAACAAAGTAGTAGAAGAAATTTGAGAAAGATATATATTTTCAGTGCCGTCTTCTTTTCTGCACAAAACAAAAGATTTAGGTAAATCCATTGAAACATTTATAACTTTTCCACTTTTTTCTGCCTTTGTTAAATAATCTCTACTAATTTTTGATACAGTCGTTGTATCCAAATCAAAAATTCCAATTATTTCATCAAAAGAGACAACCGTATCTTGCCCTAAATGCAGGTACATATAGCACCTTCCTTTATTTCAAAGGCTTTTCCTCCACTCATTTTTAAAAGCATTGAAGGGTCGCAACAGGTTATAAAAACCTGCCTGCCTCTGATATGATTTAATATATAATCTTGCCGTGTGTTATCAAGCTCACTCATAACATCATCTAGCAATGCCACAGGTTGCTGGCCTGTTATGTTTTTTATAATTTCTGCCTCTGCAAGTTTTAAAGACAATGCACAAGACCTTTGCTGGCCTTGTGAGCCAAAACTGCGTGCTAAAAGCCCATCAATTTCTATTTTTAAATCATCCCTATGTGGCCCAATGCTTGTAGTGCCACTGAATATATCTTGTTTTCTTGTTATTTTAAGTTGCTCTAAAAGCTCTTGTTTTAGCTCTTTTTCTGTTTTTGAATTAATTTTCATTTGTGTTTGATACGATACTTTCATAACTTCTTTGCCGTTTGAGAGTCCACCATAAATTTCTTCAATAAAGGGTTCTAATCTTTTTATATATCTAATTCTTTCAGCAGTTATAACCGTGCCGATTGAACATAATTTTTCGTCCCAAATTTCTAAAGTGTCTAAAAGCTCACTATGATAAGTAATATCTTTTAATAACGCATTTCTTTGTAAAATTGCACGATTATATTGTGACAATGCGTTTGCATATCTAGGCTTTAGTTGTGACAAGGCAATATCTAAAAACTTTCTTCTTTGTGACGGGCCATCTTTTATAAGCGACAAATGAGTTGGTGCAAAAATTACTGCAAAAAATTCGCCTACAAGCTTTGATGATGACTGCAAAGAAACTCCATTTAGCTGTGCTTTTCGTTTATCTTCAATGCTTATTTTTGCAATTTGATCTCTACAATTTCCAAAAAAATCAAGCTCTAATGAAGCAAAAGAATTATCAAATTTTATAAAATCTTGCTCTTTTGAACTGCGAAAAGAACGGCAACCAGTAAAAAGCCATATTCCTTCTAAAAGGTTTGTTTTTCCCTGAGCATTTTCACCATAAATTATATTTATATTTTCACAAGGAGAAAACTCAATGCTTTTTATATTTCTAAAATTATTTGCTTTAAATGAGTTCACCCTCATGGGCACACACCTCATAAAGTATATTTTCAAATTCAAAACTATCGCCGTTTGCTAATTTTTTTGTACGCTTGTCGCAAATTTCTCCGTTAACTTTTACTTCACCTGCTTGAATAATTATTTTTGCTTGACCACCTGTAGATACTATTCCAGCAAATTTTAAAGCACCATCAAGAGGAATATTTTTTCCACTTATATTTAAAATTTTAGGCTCTCTTTTTTTTGCAGTTACTTTTTTAATTTTCATTTTTTAACCTCACGGGTAGAACTAAAAACAAAAAGCTCTCATCCTCGTTGTTTGTAGGTTCAATAGTTATTGGTGAAATAGGGCCATTTAATTTAATTGTAACATCTTCAACATCGCAAGCTTTTAAAGCATCTAACAAAAATCTATTGTTAAATCCAATTTCAACACGCTCGCCTTCAATTTGTGCAAAAACCTTGTCATTTGCCATACCTAGTGCAGTTACGGTTGAAATTTTTATAATATTATCTTCAAAAATACAGCGAAGCGGACTTTTTAGCCTGTCTGTAATTAAAAGAGATGTTCTTTCAATACTGTCTGTTAATAATTTTACATTTGCTTTTACTTCTGTTGAAAGGCTTTTTGGAATTGCTGTGTTATAGTCCAAAAACTCCCCTTCAAGTAGTCTTGAAATAATACAATAATTGCCTATTTCAAAAATAATATGCCTTTTTCCTACATTCATAGAAACAACATCATTATTTTCCATAAGCTTTGTTACTTCTGATAATGTTTTAGCAGGAACGATAAAAGAAATATCTTCGCCTGAATATTTTATATTTTCTGTTCTAATTGCTAATCTAAAGCCATCAACTGCAATTATTTTTATTTTGCCTCTGGTTATTTCAAATTTTAGGCCTGTGTGGACTATTTTTGAATCATTTACAGCTACTGCAAAGATAGTTTGCCTTATCATATCTTTTAGGATATCACACTCTACAATTATTGGTAAACCTCCAGAAACTGTAGGTAGTTCTGGATATTCATCTGCTGTAAATCCTACAAGCTTAT
Organism: Clostridiales bacterium; assembly: GCA_012519975.1. GTDB lineage: Bacteria > Bacillota > Clostridia > Oscillospirales > Acutalibacteraceae > RZYX01. The sequence goes on along the minus strand of JAAYPE010000039.1, from coordinate 39,548 downwards.
ACTCAACTTCTCCGCATCTAATGACACAAAGCTGACGCTCGTCAGCTTCTATTATAACACTTTCTCCTGGAAGTTTTCTTAAAATATCACAAAGTATTTTTGCATTTATTATAATACTTCCAGCTTTTTCTACTTTTGCTTCAATAGATGTGTTTATTCCAACTTCTAAATCATATCCTGTTAGAATTAATTCATTATCAACAGCTTTTAAAAGAATACCTTCAATTGCTGGAATTGATGTTTTTGTAGAAACTGCTTTTTGAACATTTTGACAAACCTCACACAGAGTTTGTGTGTTGCAAATAATTTTCATCTTTTCTCCTCCGTGTCTTATAAAACAAAGATAACTAAAATAATTTATAGTATTATTAGTAAGGGGTGTGGAATTTTCGGAAAACTTTTGAAACATTAATAAACACTGGGTTTTTATGGAAAAGTTATTGTTATGTTTGTGTTTATAAAAATGTTAAAAGTTGTTAGTAAAAATACTCACTATGGAAAATGTGGAAAACTCATTGTTAATTAACAATGAAAATGTGGAAAACTATTCCCCTCTTACATTACTTATTATGTCTTGAATTGTTGCTTTTACGGTGGGGTTAGAGTTCATATCTTTTTCCGCTTCTCTTATATTGTATATGACAGTTGAGTGGTGTTTATTTCCGAATTCAACACCTATTTGCTCCATAGAAAGCCCTGTAACCTCGCGAACAATATACATTGCAGCTTGGCGAGCTTTAGAAATATTTGCGTTTCTTTTATCAGAGCGTATATTTTCAACCGATGTTCCAAATGTCCTTGAAACCTCTGTTAAAATCTTTTCAATAGTAACCGGAACAGGCTGACTATCACTTGTTATATCTTTAATTGCTTTTTGTGCAAGGATTATTGACGGTGCGTGACCATCAATTGTATAGTAAGCATTGAGCTTTTTAACGGCTCCTTCGAGCTGACGGATATTGCTTTTGATTTTTTCAGCTAGATATTGGACTACCTCATCAGGAATAGCAAGGTTAAACATATCCGCTTTTCTACGGATAATTGCCATTCGGGTTTCAATATCTGGTGGCTGAATGTCTGCTAGAAGGCCTGATTCAAATCTAGTTCTAATTCTATCCTCAAGTGTTTGAATTTCTTTTGGTGGCCTATCGGATGTTAAAACAATTTGTTTATTTGCTTGTGCCAGTGTATTAAAGGTATGGAAAAATTCCTCTTCTGTTTGAATTTTGCCACCAATGAACTGAACATCGTCAACCAACAGTGCGTCAACTGTACGATATTTGTTATGAAATTCTCCCATTGTTTTGTTTTGAATACTGCTTACAAGCTCGTTTGTAAAATCTTCACCTGTGGTGTATATAATTTTTGAATCTGGATTATTGTCTTTAATTTCATAACAAATTGCGTTGAGCAAGTGAGTTTTGCCAAGCCCTGAGTTACCATAAATAAACAAAGGGTTATATGTTTGCCCTGGTGTTGCGGCAACTGCCTGAGCTGCTGCGTGTGCAAACTTGTTTGATGGGCCTACTATGAATGTTTCAAAGGTATAATCGAATTTGTCAAAGCTCTCATTAACTTTTTTCTTTTTTTCTTCTTTGCTTTGAAGTTCTGAAGAATCAGGAGCGATTATTTCAATATCAATTTTAAAACCAAGAGTGCTTTCAAAAGCATCATTTAAAAGGTCTATAAATTTATTGTTGATTATATTGCGTTTAAATTCATTAACAGACAACACAACTTTATCCTCTTCAAAACTTACAAGTTCAAGAGGTTCAAGCCAAAGATTATAGACTGTTTCTGTTACATGAGATTTGCAATACTCACGAACAACCTGCCAAAGCTCCAAATATGATTCCATTAATTTATGCTCCCCTGTTCTTTCTTTATTTAAAAATTTATCTTTTTCCAGTGCGTTCATCACACATTGCAAAGGTCCGTTTGCATTAAAATAATGCTGATTATCCAAACTTTTATATCCCATAAATTCTACCACAAAACCCATCCTTTTTCAACATTTAAAATAGTATTGTGGAAAAAGATTGATTTAATATTTTTTATTTGACAAATTATCATTAAATGTATCAAAATTATAAACATTAATTGTAAAATTTGTCTAGCAAAAATTTTTTTGATTTCTTTTTTATTAAATACTATTTCACTTATAGTTTTAAGAACAGGGTTTGTTGCAGGATTTGTGCAACAAAACTTGAAAAAGTATGATAAATTAATAATTTTTTTACAAAATAGCATTGACACAGTGGTTAATAGTATTATATAATAACCCCTTGCAAGACATATTTAACAGTCAATAACAGGTAGCTGATTATTGATATATAAAAATCAGTGAACGGGGGGATATTTTTATGAAAAGGACATTCCAACCCAAGAAGCGTCATCGTAGTAAAGAACATGGTTTTAGAAAAAGAATGGCTGACAAAAATGGCCGTAAAGTTCTTGCTCGTCGTAGGGCTAAGGGAAGAAAACAACTTTCTGCATAATTTTTGATTGTAAATTGTTTGTGTAATAATTTAGAACGGAAGATTATCTTGCCTAAAATAGTTACATTAAACCGCAATACAGACTTTCGCCGACTTTACGCTAGGGGTCGGTCCTATACAAATCCTGCACTGGTGACCTATGTGTTAAAAAACCGTGCGGGTATTTGTCGTATTGGGATTACTACTAGTAAAAAAATTGGAAATGCTGTTGAGCGTAATCGTTCTAAGAGGCTTATTAAAGCTGCTTTTTACGATATTTATGACAAAATTGATGGCAATTATGACATTGTTTTTGTCGCAAGAGTTAGGACAAGGAGTCTTAAAAGCACGGATATTTCTAAAATTATGCTAAGCCAATTAAAGCTTGCGGGTGTTATAAAAGATGATTAAAAAAATTTTAATTTCTTCTATTGAATTTTATCGTCGCAAAATTTCTCCTAACAAACCTGCGATGTGCAAATTCTATCCTACTTGCTCACAATATGCTATTACTTCTCTTGAGCGATTCGGTGTTTTTAAAGGCTCTGCACTTGCTTTGTGGAGGCTTGTTCGATGCAGTCCACTTACTAGCGGAGGGTTTGACCCTGTTCCCAAAAAAAGGGAATATTATTTTTAATTGTTGATAAGGAGGGGAATGAATGGGCTTTTATGATATAATCTCATACCCGTTTGGAATGATACTTGGTTTATTCTATAGAATTTTTAATAATAATTATGGAGTAGCCCTTGTAGTTTTTACAATTGTTGCAAAACTTGTTCTTTTACCGACTTCTATTAGCCAGCAAAAAACCCAAGCTGCATCTCAGCGTACTCGTGCAAAGCTTGATAAAATTAGAAAAAAGTATGCAGGCGACCAACAAAAACTTAATGAAGAAATGCAAGCTTTTTATGAAAAAGAGGGTTATGGTGCGATGACTGGCGGTTGTCTTCCACTTCTTATTCAAATGCCTATAATCATGGGGCTTTATGGTGCTATTTATAAACCTTTGTCCTATATTTTAAGAATGCCTAAAGATATCGTTGACCAAATTATTAAAACAGGTAGAGAAATTGGTGTTTTAGAGGGCAATAACGAAAGACTTATGGAAATAAAAACACTATCAAAAATTGATGAAATTCAGGCAGCTTTACCAAATGTTAGTGGCGATGTTTTTGATAAAATTCGTAATTTTGATTTTACAATTCTAGGAATGCCGCTTGGAATATCTCCAAATGACCCGAGTGCTTCAAAAATTCTTGTAATTGTTCCTATTCTTTCTTTTTCATTTGCTATGCTTACTACTATTTATAGCTTTATTAGACAGAAAAAGACAAATCCTGAAATGGCAAAAAATCCAGCAATGGGTTGCACATTTTTATTTATGCCCTTTATGTCTCTTTGGCTTGCTTTTACATTCCCTGTAGGAATTGGTATTTATTGGGCACTTAACAGTTTGCTTTCATTTGTACAAATGGTTGTGCTAAATCACACACATAGCCCAGAAAAAGTCTTGGCAAAGATTATGGTTGATGAAACTATTGTTAGACTTTCAAAAGAGAAATCTGTTAAAATTAATACTGAATATTTAAATAATGAAAATTAGATTATTTTATTTTTGAATATAAATCGCTATTTACATCTTCTATTTTATATTTATCCTATAATTTAGCGGTTTATCAATATATTTCTACCATAATGATGGTAGGTTAGGAGATTAAATTATGTTAAAGGAAGCACTAGGTACTGGAGCTACTGTTGAAGAAGCTCAACAGGTTGCAATACAGGAACTTGCAGCTCCTGTTGAAGCAGATGTTCAATTTGAAGTTTTAGAATTACCTGTAAAAAAGACATTTGGCATTTTTGGCGGTTCACCTGCAAAAGTTAGAGCTTTTTATGAAGAAAAAGAAGTAGCAAAACCAGTTTTTGAGAAAAAAGAGAAAAATAATAATCAATCACAAAAGAGAAATCAGGTAAACAAAAAGGATGAAGAAAGAACACCTGCAAAAGTAATTGCTTATAAAGATGCGTCTGAGCAAATTAAAAAAGCATATGATTACTTATTCGGTATTATTAAAGGTATGGGTCTTTCAAATCCTGAAATTGAGATTTCTCAGCAGGACGGAGAAAATTATTTAAATATTAATTGTGAAGATGATTATAGTTTGATTATTGGTAGGCGTGGAGAAACACTTGATTCTATTCAATACTTAGTAAGGCTTGTTGCGAATAGGGGCAAGGCTGATGATGAGTATGTTAGGGTTTCTATCAATATTGGAAACTACCGTCAAAAGAGGGAAAATACTCTTAAAGACATTGCCCGCAAGAGCGCAAACCGTGTTATCAAATATGGTAGAAATGTTGCTCTTGAACCTATGAATCCGTTTGAGCGTAGAATTGTTCACACTGTTATTGCAGAAATGGACGGTGTTTCATCTCATTCTGTTGGTTCTGATGCAGACCGCAGAGTTATTATTACTCCAGAGGGTGGTAGTAGACCTCCTAGAAATAATAATAAAAGAGGCGGATATAACAAAAATTATAATTCAAACAAGGGTGGCAAACCGTACAACAATAATAATCGCCGTGATTATAACAAAAAGTATGAGCCATCACCATCAGCGCAAAATAGAGAACCTAAGTCTGATGCAGCTGGAACATCTCTTTATGGTAAGATTGAAACAAATAAATAATTATTAAAGGTTGGTTAATTCCAACCTTTTTATTTTAGGAATTTTTATATAGTTAAAATATAATAGATTGAATTATTTTTTTTAATTTTAAAAAGTAAATGACTGATTGTTATTTTTCATTTTAGCGATTTTTGTATAATTAAAATATAATATATTAACTTATTCTTAAAATTAAAAAAGTGTAAATGGTTTGTTTTTATTTTTTAAAAAAATTAGCATAATAAAATTAGAACGCAATTTTTATTTTATATTAATAGTTTTATTATTTGTTTATGAGTAAATATAGTTATTGATTTTATTAACTTGTTTAAATCTAAAAACTGTGATAAAATAAACCGCAGAAAATGCAGAAACGCAGGTGTTAAAATGCAAGATACAATAGCCGCAATAGCTACTCCAAACGCAGTTGGTGGTATTGGAATTGTTAGAATTTCTGGTAGCAGGGCAATAGAGATTGCTGATAGGGTTTTTAAATCAAAAAACAACCTCCTTTTGAGCGAATTGGAGGGTTATCGTGCAGTATATGGTATGATTATGGACAAGCAGTTGGCTGTAGATGAGGCAATTGCACTGGTTTTTAAGGCACCAAAAAGCTATACAGGTGAAAATGTTGTAGAATTTTCGTGTCACGGTGGTCTTTTTGTAATGCAACGAGTTTTGAGGGTTGTTTTAGAAAATGGTGCAAGGTCAGCTTTGCCCGGTGAATTTACAAAAAGGGCTTTTTTAAATGGTAGACTTGACCTTACAGAAGCAGAGTCGGTAATGAATATTATTTCAGCACACGGTGAACAGGCATCAATGGCTGCACTGAATGCTTTGGATGGGGCACTTAGCAAAAAAATAAATAAAATATTAGATGTATTTTTGTCTGCAGCGGCTCATATGTCTGTGTGGGTTGACTATCCAGATGAAGATATTGAGGAGCTGGACTTTAGCTCTTTATTGATTGACTATAAAAATGCTAGAAATGAACTTGAAAAATTGCTTTTAGAATTTGACGCAGGGCAAGCAATAACTCAAGGTGTTGAAACTGCGATTGTTGGTCGTCCAAATGTTGGTAAATCCACGCTTATGAATATGTTAATTGGAACAAAGCGTTCAATTGTAACATCTTATGCTGGTACAACTCGTGATATTATTGAAGAAACAGTGAGAATTGGCAATGTTGTTTTAAGGCTTGCTGACACTGCGGGAATTAGAAATAGTGATGACCCTGTTGAAAGCATTGGCATTGAGATGGCTAAAGAAAAACTCAATCGTTCGGGGCTTGTTATTTGCGTTTTTGATGCGTCTGAAAAGTTAAATAATGAGGATTATAAGCTTTTAGAGCTTTGTAGAAATAAAAAAAGCATTGCAGTAATTAACAAAACGGATTTACCTATTGTTTTTGATGAACAGGAAATTAAAAATTATGTAGGTCATATTGTTTATATTTCTGCTGTAAACTTGCAGGGATATGATGATTTGAAAAATGCAATTGAAAATACGCTTGGAACACAAGAATTTGATACAAGTGCCGCAATGCTTGCAACAGAAAGACAAAGAGATTGTTGCAAACGAGCAATTGAATGTGTTGATGAAGCAATTTTTGCAATTGAAAGTGGTCTTACTATGGATGCTATTAATGTTAGCACCGATGGGGCGATTGAAAGTTTGCTTGAAATGACAGGTAAAAAAGTTAGCGACGCTGTTGTTGACAAGGTTTTTGAAAGATTTTGCGTTGGAAAATAGATTTATAAGATAAATTTAAACATTTTTTTAGATTTTGTTAAATTAGATTGATATTAGGAGAAAAATATGGAACACCTTGCAAAACATTATGAGGTTATAGTTATTGGTGGTGGGCACGCAGGCATTGAGGCGGCACTCGCTAGCGCTCGTCTTGGTTGTAAAACTTGTATTTTTACTATAAATGCAGACTGGGTAGGGGATTTGCCTTGCAACCCTTCTATTGGCGGAACTTCTAAGGGACATTTGGTTCGTGAAATTGACTCTCTTGGTGGTGAAATGGCAAAAGCTGCTGATAAAACAATGATTCAAAGCAGGATGCTAAACCTTGGTAAAGGTCCTGCAGTTCATAGTCCTAGGGCGCAAATCGACCGTAGAGATTATGCGGGATATATGAAAAATTGTATTGAAAAGCAAGAAAATCTTGATTTTAAACAGGCTGAAGTTATGGACATTAAAAAGCGTGATGATGGATTATGGGAGCTTCGTACAAGGCTTAATACTTTTTTTACGGCTAAATGTGTTATTCTTGCAACTGGAACTTTCCTTGGCGGAATGATACATATTGGAGATGTTTCATATGAAAGTGGGCCGGACGGAATGTTTCCTTCTAATGCGCTTGTTGATTCACTAAGGGAACTTGGAATTATGACAAGGCGCTTTAAAACGGGTACCCCTGCGAGAGTAAATAAAAAAAGCATTGATTTTTCTGTTCTTGAGGTTCAAGATGGTGATGAAAAGCCTGTTGTTTTTTCTTTTGAATCACCTATTGAGGCTTGCAACAAGGCTGTTTGTTATATGACTTATACAAATGAAGAGACTAAAAAGGTTATTTTAGATAATTTGCATTTATCTCCACTTTATGGTGGAAAAATTGAGGGGGTAGGGCCTCGTTATTGTCCAAGCTTTGAAGACAAGATTGTTAGATTTGCTGATAAGCAAAGGCATCAAGTTTTTGTAGAGCCTTGTGGTCTTAATACTCAAGAAATGTATCTTCAAGGGCTTTCATCGTCTTTGCCTGAAGATGTTCAATTAAAATTTATGAAAACTATACCCGGATTTGAGAATATTGAAATAATTAGGACGGGATATGCAATAGAATATGAATGTGTTGACCCATTAATGCTTAAAAATAGTCTTGAATTTTTAGACTATGACGGTCTATTTGGTGCTGGCCAATTTAACGGCTCAAGTGGATATGAAGAGGCAGCAGCACAGGGGCTTGTTGCGGGAATTAATGCTGTTCATAAAATTAAGGGAAAAAAACCACTCGTTTTGGATAGGGCAAGTTCTTACATTGGAACTTTGATTGACGATTTGGTTACAAAGGGATGCTCTGATCCTTATAGAATGATGACTTCTCGCTCTGAATACAGACTGATTTTGCGTCACGATAATGCGGATATTAGGCTTACTAAAATTGGTTATGAAATTGGGTTGATTAGCGAAGAAAGATACAAAAAGTTTTTAAAAAAGTGTGAGCTAATAGAAAATGAAAAGAAAAGGGTAGAGTCTATTGTTTTTTCTCCAACTAAAGAAATTAATGATATGCTTGTTTCACGTGAAACATCTCCAATTGAATCTGGCGTGAGAATGTCTGAGCTTTTAAAGCGTCCACAGGTTAATTATGAGTCTTTGACTAAATTTGATGTTACTAGACCTGATATTGATTATGAAATTTTTGACCAAGTGCAAATTGGAATAAAATATGAGGGGTATATTAAGCGTCAACAGGCACAGGTTGATGAAATGCGCAGACTTGAATGTAAGGAAATGCCACAGGACATTGATTATTCTAAAATTTTGGGACTGAGAATTGAAGCAAGGGAAAAGCTTGAAAAAATTCGTCCTGCAAATGTTGGTCAGGCAAGCAGAATTTCTGGAGTTAGCCCTGCTGACATTTCTGTTTTGTTGATTTATCTTGAGAAGGAGGGCAAAAGATGACTATTTCAAAGAAACTTTTGAAAAATGTTTCATATGAAAATGGAATAGAGCTTGACGAACTGGCTTTGGATAGGTTTGATATGTATGCAAGTCTTCTTATTGAATGGAATGAAAAAATAAACTTAACGGCAATTACACTGCCAGATGAAATTGTAATAAAACATTTTGTTGACAGTCTTTTGTTATTTAATTGTATAGATATTCAGGATGGTACGAAGATTATTGATGTTGGAACTGGGGCTGGACTTCCTGGAGTTGCTCTTTTGATTGCAAAACCAAATATTGATTTGACTTTGCTTGATAGTACAAAGAAAAAGTTAAATGTTATTGAAGATATATTAGAAAAACTAGGCCTTAGCGCTGAAATTGTACATTCTAGGGCAGAAGAGGCGGGAAAAATGCCACAATTTAGAGAGCAGTTTGATATTGTAACGGCTCGTGCTGTATCTAATTTGCGAGATTTGAGCGAGTATTGCTTGCCTTTTGCAAAAGTTGGGGGAGTTTTTGCTCCGCTCAAGGCCATTGGCGCTAGTGAGGAGCTTGAAAGTGCAAAAGGTGCTATTAACACTCTTGGTGGCGAATTTTGTAAGATTGAAAAGTTTATGCTTGAAGATTGTGGAGAGCGAAATATTATAATTATTAATAAAATATCGCAAACTTCGTCAAAGTATCCGAGGGTTTCTGCACAAATCGCAAAAAATCCTTTGACTTAATGCAGTTTTTGGGGATTTTCTAGAGAATAATAACGATATGTTTTTATAGCTTTTATGAATATGCTGTGCTATTCTGTTTTTGCAGGACAAGCACGGTATATTTTTTTATGAAATAATCCTGAGTCGGAGGAGTGATGATTTTGAAAGGTCAATCAAAAATAAAAGCCGGTGGACAAATTATATTGATACCACAAGCAGAAATTAAACCTAATCCAAACCAACCCCGCAGATATTTTGATTATAACGAACTTGAGAACCTAGCACAAAGCATAAGAGAGAACGGAATTATCCAACCAATTAGCGTAAGGCAATTAAAAGATAATTCCTATGAGCTTGTTGCAGGCGAGCGTAGGTTGCGAGCTGCTAGAATGGTTGGTCTTGCGAGAATTCCCTGCATATTAATGAAAATTGATGATAGCAAATCTGCACTTTATGGGTTGATTGAAAATTTGCAGCGTCAGGACCTTGATTTTTTTGAAGAGGCTCTAGCCGTTGAAAAGCTGATGAAAGAATATAATATGAGCCAAGAAGAGGCGGCAAAAAGTCTTGGAAAGGCACAATCTACATTATCTAATAAATTACGCTTGCTAAAGTTAAACGAACAACAAAGGATGAAAATTAGCTCTGCTGGACTGACAGAGCGACACGCAAGGGCATTACTTAGCCTTAAAGATGAAGCCCAGATTGAGAGAGCACTTAATATTATTGTTGACAAGCACTTGAATGTGCAAGAAACCGAAAAGCTAATAAAACAGATACAAAATAGGCAAGAGGGGAATAAACGACCACCTATTAAGCTTTTTAAGGATGTTAGAATTTTTGTAAACACGCTAAACCACGCAGTTGATACTATGCGTAAGGCGGGTATTGACGCTGACAGTGTTAAAAGTGAAACTGACGAGTATATTGAATATATCGTTAGAATTCCAAAGGCTAGTGATATAGTTGCAAAACCTAGCGGAAAAAGTTCTGCGTGAAAATGCGTGAAAAATAGTAATTTGATATTAGATGTTCTATGAACATTTTAATATAACCCCCTATCAATTTCCTGTTTTTATTTCTCTTTCACATCCCACAACAAAAGGAGAAGGCGTCCATTGCGGTCGTCTTCTCCTTTTGCATTATTATTTTTTGGATAAAAGAAAAGCGACTGTTAAGGTCGCTTTGTTAGTATTATTTCTGGTCTGTATACTTGCATTTTTAATCTTCTTGAATTTCGGATAAACTGATTTTTTACTGAAAAGGGGATAATACTAAAAATTACAAACCCAACTGCAGAACCGAGTATACTAAGCAAAATATCATCGACACAAACATTGGTGTACATTGTATTTAAAAGGCTTGTTCCTATAAGATATTGAATTGCTTCGATTGAAACTGCGAGTAGAATGGTAAGAAGCGTTGTTTTTAAAAGTCTGTGATTTTGCATAAAGAGCGGTGTTAGTAAACCAAAGGGGATAAACAGCACAACCGATGATAAAATATATTGTGTAATTGGTGTGCTATCAAGCGAGAACATAGGCAAAATTATTTCAAGCGGTGTGAAACTCACTATTGACTCTGATTGTGGAGCGGTTGTTGGAATTGGAAATAATGTAAGACCAAAAACAAACACAAGATATAAATATAATAATGAATTTAAAAAGATTTGTTTGTTGCTATTATTTTTTGTTGAAAACAAATATTTCCAAAGTATACATAAAAGCCAAATTACAATTGCTGGGATATATAAATAGTATGCCTTATACATTTAAAATTCCTCCAACTTTTAAGTTTGTTTTATTACAAATATCAATTGACAAATTATGCTAATAATTATATCACAACAGCTATCGAGTGTAAACAAAAATATATTTACTTATATGAAAATCTTTTATTTATCTTTTAAGTTGCAAAGGTATTGTTTAAATTGAAAAATAAAACTATGTTTCACGTGAAACATAATAAAAAAGGCTTTAAAACAATTTAAAGATATGATACAATACTACAGGTAAAGCATTAAAATATATGTGTATTTGTTTTTGTGAAACATAGTTGAAGGGAATGTTTTGATGGGTAAGACGATAGCGATAGTTAATCAAAAGGGTGGAGTTGGCAAAACTACAACTGCTGTTAACCTTGCTGCTGCCGTTGGGGCAAGGGGCAAAAAAATGCTTTTGGTTGATATTGACCCTCAAGGAAATGCAACAAGTGGAATGGGTATTGAAAAAAGACAACTCGAAAATTCTGCTTATGATGTTCTTATAAACGAAGAAAAGGCAGAGAATGTTATAAAAACTAGCCAATTTAAAAATGTTGATATTTTGCCCGCTAATATGAATCTTGCAGGGGCTGAGCTTGAGCTTGTAGAAATTAAAAATCGTGAGTCTAAGCTTAAATTTGCTTTGGCGCCGGTTAAGGATAATTATGATTTTATATTTTTGGATTGTCCACCATCACTTGGGCTCATAACGCTAAATGCACTTTGTTCTTGTGACACGATTATGGTTCCTATCCAGTGTGAATACTATGCATTAGAGGGGCTTTCACAACTTATGTCAACTGTAAGGCAGGTAAAAAGACTTTATAATCCACATATCGAGCTTGAGGGAGTTATACTCACTATGTATGATGGAAGGCTTAATCTTACACAACAAGTTGTGGAAGAAGTTAAAAAGTTTTTTCCAAACAAGGTGTTTGATACTGTAGTTCCTAGAAATGTTCGTCTTTCTGAGGCGCCTAGTTTTGGACAACCTGTTTTGTATTATGATAAATTTTCAAAAGGTAGCTCTGCGTATGAGGATTTGGCTAAAGAATTGATACGACAGAATAATTAATTGGAGTGAAATCAATGGCTAAAAAAGGTGGACTTGGAAAAGGGCTTGACGCTCTTTTTACAGAAAATGCTGTAGAAGAAATTAGTGGCACAAGTGCAGTAAAACTAAGGCTTTCGGAGATTGAACCCAATAAAGAACAGCCGAGAAAAACTTTTGATGAAAAGGCTTTAAGCGAACTTGCACAAAGCATTGAGAGAAACGGAATCTTGCAACCTTTGCTTGTTCGCCCTATGCCTGATGGTTCGTACCAACTTGTTGCTGGTGAACGCAGGTGGAGGGCATCTCGCATAGCGGGACTTATAGAAGTGCCTGTCGTTATTAGAGAAATGTCTGATGAGCAAGCAATGGAAATTGCTCTTGTAGAAAACTTGCAAAGAGAGGATTTAAATCCTATTGAAGAGGCTGAGGGTTTAAAACTTTTAATCGACCGTTACGGATTAACACAGGAGGATGCTGCTGTAAGAGTTGGGCGTTCTCGTCCAGCTGTTGCAAACTCACTTAGACTTTTGAATTTGCCAACACAAGTAAGGGAACTTGCAAAGGACGGCAAACTTTCTGCAGGTCACGCAAGGGCTTTGCTTGGGTTTTCAAATCAAGACGATATGATAAGAATTGCGGTGGATGCAGTCGAAAGGGACCTTTCTGTTAGAGAGGTTGAAAGAATTGTAAAAAATGATGGAAAGCAAGGTTTAGAAAAAACAGAAAAAAGACCTGCACGCCGTGATGTTTTTTTTGATGAGGTTGAAATTGCACTTTCTCAAACCTTAGGCAGAAAAGTTAAGGTTGTTGTTGGAAAGGACTCAAAGGGTGTTATTGAGTTTGAGTTTTTTGGAAAAGACGATTTGACACAGCTTGCAAAACAGCTTGATGTAGAATAAAATTTTAATTGGAGTGTTTTTGATGCTTGATATTAGAGCAGTTAGAGAAAATCCGCAAAGGGTTAAGGACGCTATGCGTTCAAGAAACAAGGATATGGATGCACTAGTTGATGAAGTGCTTGCGATAGATGAACAAAGAAGGGCAATTATGTCTGCTTGTGATGCTTTGAGAAGTGAGCAAAACGAGGCTAGCAGAGAAATTCCAAAGCTTAAAAAAGAGGGCGGAGATGTTAGTGCGATTTTTGCCAGAATGGGCGAGCTTAAAGAGCAAATTAAAAAGAATGATGAAGAATTAAGCAAGCTTGAAGAAAAACAAAAGAATATTATGTATGAGTTTCCAAACATTCCACACTCTAGCGTTCCTGTTGGAAAAGATGACAGTGAAAATGTTGAGGTTAGAAAAATAGGCGAGCCTAGGCAGTTTGAATTTGAACCAAAGGCTCATTGGGATTTGGGTGCAGACCTTGGAATTCTTGACCCAGAAACAGCAGGAAAGGTCACAGGTACTAGGTTTACTTTTTATAAAGGGCTTGGAGCAAGGCTTGAGAGGGCTATTATAAATTTGTATCTAAACACGCATAGCGAAAATGGCTACACAGAGGTTTTGCCACCATTTTTGGTTAACAGGGCATCAATGACTGCAACTGGTCAACTGCCAAAATTTGAAGAAGATGCGTTTAAGACTACTGAAGATTATTTTTTAATTCCTACTGCTGAAGTTCCTGTTACGAATATGCATAGGGATGAGATTTTGGACGGTAAAAATTTGCCCATTAGTTATTGTGCTTATTCTGCTTGTTTTAGGGCGGAGGCAGGCAGTGCCGGCAGAGATACTAGAGGGCTGATACGCCAACATCAATTTAACAAGGTGGAGCTTGTAAAGTTTGTAAATCCACAGGATTCATATGACGAGCTTGAAAAACTGACAAATGATGCAGAAAGAGTTTTGCAATTGCTAGAGCTTCCTTACAGAGTGGTGAGCCTTAGCACTGGTGACCTTGGATTTTCGTCTGCAAAAACCTATGATATTGAGGTTTGGATGCCTTCATATAACAGATATGTTGAGATTTCGTCTTGTTCAAACTTTGAGGATTTTCAGGCTCGCAGGGCGGCTATTAGGTTTAAAAATAACAGCAAAGAAAAGGCACAACTTGTGCATACTCTTAATGGTTCGGGCGTTGCTATTGGAAGAACTGTTGCGGCGATTATTGAAAATTATCAAAATCCAAACGGCTCAATAACAATTCCAAAAGCTCTTATTCCTTATATGAATGTTTCACAAATAAACAACATTTAAAATGTAATTTATCTCCAAGCCTTGTAACAGGTTTGGGGATTTTTTGCGTTTATTTTTGCTTTTTAAAATAGGATAACACCCCAAATGTCACATTTATTTTAATTTTGAATAAAATGTCATTGTAAGGGGGTAATCTAATGCAAGAAGGGCAAATTAAATATTTTTTAGGTACAAATTCATCTGATGGTTTTTCGTCGCTTTTTAACGAACTTTACGACCCTTTTGATGATAGCACGGCATACATAATTAAGGGGGGGCCAGGAACAGGAAAATCAGTTCTTTTAAAGAAAGTTGCAAAAAAAGCACAAAAGAAGGGTATAGAATGCGAAATGATTTATTGTGCATCTGACCCTAAATCTCTTGATGCTGTGATTTTGCCAGAAATGAAAATGTGTGTTGCAGATGGCACATCTCCACATATTATTGAACCAAAATTTGCGGGCTGTGTTGAGCAGATAATAAATCTTGGTGATTATTGGGACGCAAAGAAGTTAAAGAAGAATTCTGATGAAATTAAAAAACTATATGTTGAGAATTCAGGTTATTATCAGCGTTCTCAAAGGTATTTAAGTGCGTCAAGCCTTTTGCTTTGTGATAGTAAAAAAATGGTTTCGCAGTACACGGATTATGAAAAACTTATTAACTATTCTATTCGTTTGGCACGACGTGAGCTTGGGTGTGCAACTGCCGACAAAAAAGCGAAAAAAAGATATTTATCTGCTATTACGCCAGACGGGTTTTTGACCTTTGAGGAAACACTTAACAATCTTTGTGAAAATGTGATAATGATTGATGATTCTATTGGAAATATTAGCGAGAGGATTTTAAGTTTATTGTCAGAGTATGCTCAGGGGTGTGGATACAGTGTTGTAATTTGTCCGTCTCCTGTTTTTTCTACGGGAATTGACCAAGTTATTATTCCAGAGCTTTCGCTTGCGTTTATTCGCGCACAAACTATAGAAAACATACTGCCAGCAAGGAGAATTCACGCAAGAAGATTTATAGATTCTCAGGGGCTTAAAAATCATAAAAACAGAATAAAGTTTAATAAAAAAGCTGGAAATGAATTACAAGATGAGGCAATAAGCCTTTTGAAAGGGGCAAAAAGCACTCACGATGAGCTTGAAAAATATTACATTGACGCAATGAATTTTGAGGCGGTTGAAGAGCGAGCCGGCAAGTTAATTAAAGAAATGGGTTTATAGTTTTATGTAGAATATAATGCAAAAAGCACACCTCAAAAAGAGATGTGCTTTGTTTGTTTTAGACACTTGTATTAAGTGTGATTTTAACTGCTAACGGTATTATGAGTTTATTTTTAGACACGGGTAGTGGGTGTGTGTGGGTTATTATTAGTGGTATATTAGGTTTAGTTTTAGGCACAGTTGATAGGTGTATGGGTTAGCAGTTAGTTGCATTATAACTTTACTCTTAGACACTGGCAATGAATGTGTGGGTTATTTTTAGTTTTACGATATTAGTTTTCTTTATCTCATTCATTTCTTTGCTCGCCAAAGAAACGAATCAAAGAAAGGCGACACGGGGGAAACCCTCTGCCGTCCTTTCAGTCGGTTTTCCCCCGTGACCCCCATCCGGTGCGGTACAATTAGTTTATTGAATAAGGTTTGTTATAAAACACGGGAGACAAGTGGTCGGATAGCAACTAAATACATTAAACTTTTACTTATAGGCATAGGTCGTAGGTGTGTGGGTTAGCAGTTAGTTGCATTATAACTTTACTCTTAGACACTGGCAATAAATGTGTGGTTTGTTTTTAGTTTTATTATATTTATTTACCTCTCATTCATTTCTTTGCTCGCCAAAGAAACGAATCAAAGAAAGGCGACACGGGGGAAACCCTCTGCTATCCTTTCAGTCGGTTTTCCCCCGTGACCCCCATCCGCTACGATGTGGTAAGTTTATTTGTATTTTTAAATACAATAAGAAATATGCGATTTAATTGCTAAAAACATCAGTCTTTTACTTTTAGGCACAATTGATAGGTGTGTGGGTTAACCGATAGTTGCATTATAACTTTAATTCTAGACACAGGTAATGAATGTGTGGGGTTATGGAGTGGCATAATGATTTTACTCTTAGACACTGGTAATACATTGTGTGGGGGTTAAGTTAACATCGGTTAGAGAACAGTAAACATTAAATTCAACATTGGTTAAAAGACAATAAAATATAATCGAGATTAACAAATGACAATAAAACATAACCGACATTAACAAATGATAGTAAAATATAACCGACATTAACAAATAACAATAAAATATAATTAGCATTAATAAAAGATAGTAAAGTCAGCTCGATGTCAATTTTAAAAAGCATAATACAATAAAAAAAATCACACCTCGAAAAGAGATGTGATTTACTTTTTAAAAGGATGAATTAACGGCTGCTTGCATTACTTTATTTGCGACGGGGACTGCCGTTCCAATTCCTGTACCACCACTATTTTCTAGGACTACTACTATTGCTAGTGGCGTGTTTGGGTTTCTTGAAAAGCCTACAAACCAAGCGTGAGGTTTTTTTCCTGCAACTTCTGCGGTTCCCGTTTTGCCACACATTTCAAGGTTTGGAAACTTTGAATCGCCATAAAAATCCTTAACATTTGAGCGCAACATATCGGAGAGTTGATTTGCTGTTGTTATATCCATATATCGCAGAGTTGATGATGGGGTTAGATTAAAAAATTGCGTCTTTTTTGTCAAAATATGAGGCATCGGACAATTTCCGTTTGATGCAATTGCTCCCATCAATGTTGCCATATGCAAGGGGTTTGCAAGCGTTTTGTACTGCCCGATTCCTGCCCAGCCTCTATCAACACTAACAGCATCGTTTAAAGTAAAATAGCTTTTTGCAACATTTACTTTTCCATCAAGTTGAATTCTTTTATTAAAGCCTAGTCTTTCAGCTGTTGCTGTTAAATTTTCGTTTCCTAGCTCTTCGGCGATTTGGGCAAAGGCACTGTTACAAGAACGGTTTAATGCTTTTTCAAAATTTACTGTGCCGTGAACACCGTTGCAGACAACTGTGCCTGTTGAAGTTTTATAACTGCCCGTGCAAGTAAATGTTCTTGAAAAAATGTCAGGTATATTATCAATTGCACTAGCGGCTGTTACAATTTTAAATGTTGACCCTGGTGTAAAAACACCTGATAAAAATCGATTTAAATAAATGCCATCGTACCTGCCACTATCGTTTGTGTCAATATCCTTTGGTTTATTATTTATATCAAAAGTTGGGGCGGAAACCATACAGATAATCTCACCCGTTTTATAATTTAGCACTCCTATTGTGCCTTTGTTGTTTCCCAGTGCATTATAGGCTTGTGCGCAAAGCTTTGAGTCAATTGTTAAATGCAGGTCTTTACCATCTTCTCCGTGCCGTTCAATGTTATAAACTCCATCAATTATACTGTATCCCGTAAGGTCTGACCTAAAGGCATAATGAGCGCCCGTTGCAATAAATCCTGAAAGGTCACCCACGGTATGAAGGGTTGAACATCTAATCGTTTTGTCTGGATTGAAAACACGCTTGCCGTCAACCGTTTGGGCAAGTACTACTCCGTTTCTGTCATAAATTGTTCCGGCAGAAACAAGTTGACCATTAGTATAAATATGCTGATTTACTCTTTTAAGCGCCCAAGTTTCTGCGTTTTTAAAAAGGGTGAAAATAAGGAGAATTGCACCAATAAGAAAAGCAAAAACAAGCATATATAAAATTTTGGAGCGCTTTGAAATCTTGTTCATTCTACAACCTCCGTATGATAACGAGAGCCGAGCCAAGTTCGATTGTCGGCAGCTTTTATAAATGCGATTAACGACCAACAACTTATTGCACTGGAGCCTCCACGGCTGATGAATGGAAGAGTTATGCCTGTCATTGGTAAAAAGTCTGTAACTCCAAAAATATTAAGGCTTGCTTGAAAAAGTAAAAGTCCACCAGCGGCTACAGCTGCGATTGTATAAAATGCGTAACGGCATCCTATTGCACATTTTATGCTATGTGTTGCTATAAAGGCAAAGCAGAGAATTACAATAATTCCCATAAGTATACCCCACTCTTCACACAGCACACCAAACACTAAGTCCTCAGTGGCGGCGAAGATGTTTTTAAGTTTTCCGTGTCCTATTCCAACACCAAAAAGTCCACCGCTTACGCTATATATAAGCACTCTTGTTTGCTGGTATCCGCTTCCGTCCATATCGTCCCAGATATGACGGTATGTTGAAAATCGTCTAATTACATAATCGGATTTTACAAGAACTACGAGCGCTGCTCCCATTGCGGCGGCAACACATACAAGGATTATTGTGCGAATATCTCCAGAGCGCATAAAAGCTAAAATTAAAAAGGTGAAGAAAAAAACAAGTGCAGTTCCGAGGTCTTTCATTAAAAATAAAAGAATTATGCACACAACTGCAAAAGCAATATACTGGGTAAGACTTCTAGTTGATTGGAGTTTTTCTAGTGCCGCTGCGCCTACAAAAATAAATGCAACTTTTACAAGCTCTGATGGCTGAATTGAAAAAGAGCCAATATAAATCCAGTTGTATGCACCGTTTCTGTTTGTTGCAAGGGCGAGCGTTATTATTAAAAGGCCAATTGCGGCTATTCCCATTGGAAGTCGCATAGCCATTGCTCTGTCCATACTTGAAATTAACCATAGTAAAAAAACATAGCATAAAAAACCGATAACAACAGCTACGAACTGAGTTTTTAGCAACTTTTCATCAACACTTGCAACAATTACAAGCCCTATGCCTGT
This sequence comes from Clostridiales bacterium, assembly GCA_012519975.1. Taxonomy (GTDB): domain Bacteria; phylum Bacillota; class Clostridia; order Oscillospirales; family Acutalibacteraceae; genus RZYX01. The sequence goes on along the minus strand of JAAYPE010000039.1, from coordinate 20,224 downwards.
TAAAAAAAATGCGACAAATTCTAAAGCGGGACTTGCTTTTTTACGGACTATGCTAGAAACTATTGTGTATATCCATTCTATTGCAATATATAAACCAAAAATTATGGCACTTTGTTTGCTAATTCCATCTTTTGAAATTACGACTTGCCCAGCAGAAAGCACTTGAAATGCCGTTAATAGTATAAGTGTGGGTAACCATTTTGCACCGGTCAAAGAAATAGCCTCCTTTAATACCTATTACTTTTAAATACAAGTGTATTTCCACCGATATCTAAAATATCATCATTTGCAAGCTTTTGTACATCATATATCTGATTTGAATTTAAAAATGTTCCACAAGTTGAGTCTAAATCCTCTATAAGCCATCTATTCCCTTGTCTGCTTAAAAGTGCGTGATTTCGAGAAACAGAAGGAAAATCAATTTGAATTTGTGCTTCACTACTTCGACCAATTAGGCAGGTTTGAAAATTGTCTAGCAAAAATGTTTCTCCAGTAGAATCATTAATAATTGCACACGAGGCGGAGTTTTTACTGTCGCTCCAAACATCTCCCGTAAAAAATTCTTCATCTGCTATATAAAGTTTTGGTACAGGCTCGGGTTCAAAATGGGGCATTTGCTGTTCAACAAGTGCGTCTACAAACCTAAAAACAGCGTTTCCAAAAACAATGGAATCGCCATTTTCAACTTCGGCACGACTATCTACCTTTTGGGTATTAATAAAAGTGCCAGTTTTTGAGTTTGTGTCTGCTACATACCAACCTTTTTTATGTTTTGATAAAACAGCGTGAAAGCGTGACACAGTATTGTATGATAAAACTATGTCGCACGAGTTGCTACGGCCAACAGAGGTTTCAAATCCCTTTAGAGGAATTCTGTCTCCGTTAGCAGAGTTTACAAGATACCCCAGAGTGCCTGTTTTTTTGTTGCCTTTTAATAATGAAAAGGCACAGTTTAGCAGAACGAAAAAGGCGATAAATGGCAAAAAATATCTTCCTACAATAGTAAAAAATTCCACTTTACCGCACCCCCTTTTTGCTTATTGTACTTTTTAAACGGCTAAAAGTCAACAAAGCTATGCCATTCGTAACCGTTTTTTAACCTTTGTGGAGATTAATCTTAATAATTCGATTATAAATAATCTTTTTATACAATATGTTATGTTTTTTGCAAACCTGTTTTGTTTGAAAATTTTTAAAATATAAAAAACTGCAAACAAATGTTTGCTTTTTTGTTGTTTGTGTGATATAATGAGTAAAGTTTATGATTGACTTTGGATTTTGAGAACTCTTATTGGTATACGGATTATAAAATTTTATTTTGGGGGTAGCGCTTATGGGAACAATTAATGATACACAACGCAGAATATATGAATATCTCTTAGAACGCACAAGGGACGGGGTTCCACCCTCTGTTCGTGAGATTGGTGCAGCAGTTGGGCTTAAATCTACATCGTCTGTTCAGGCGAATTTGGATACTTTAGAAAGAGAGGGATACATTCAGCGTGACCCAATGCTAAAGCGTTCTATTAGAATTGTTGGCCAGTGCGATAATGTTACGAGCGTTCCCCTTTTAGGAACGGTTACAGCCGGTATGCCTATACTTGCAGTTGAACAAATTGAGGAATATATTCCTTATTCTGGCCGTGTTTCTAGGGATAGGCCTTTGTTCGCTTTGCGTGTGCGTGGCGACAGTATGATAAAAGCAGGGATTTTAAACGGTGATATTGTCGTTGCAGAAAAAACACCTGTAGCATCAAACGGTGAAATGGTGATTGCAATGATTGACGATGAGGCAACTGTAAAAACTTTTTATAAAGAGGACAATCACTTTAGGCTTCAACCAGAAAATGATGCGTATGAACCAATTATTTCTAAAGAGGTTGCAATTTTAGGCAAGGTTGTTTCTGTTATGCGTTTTTATTAAAACGCAACGAAGCTTATTTGTGCAAACTCGGCTAAGGATATAAAAACAAATTATTATACACATTAAAATAACCTGTATCATTTTAGTTTGATACAGGTTTGTTGTTTAATATAAAGTTTACTAGTCGCCTAATTTATATGCACCATAAAAACCGCCGGCACAAAGGATTATTCCAAATAATAAATCTGTCCACAGTACGGAAATTAACCCACCTACAAAGAAATTTTGATAAATTATTGAAACTACTGACGCAATTACGAACCCAATAATTCCAAAATATGTTGCAATTTCGTGCTTTTTGAGAAGATAATCAATAAGCTTTGCAATAAGTAAAATTCCTACAATTATTCCAAATCCAAAGGGAAGGACAATTGCTAAATTATGCCCGAGGATACTAAAATCTGTAAGTGATTTTACTGTATCTATAATTGGTTTGTAATATCCGAGTGTCATTAAAAGGGCAGAGCCACTAACGCCAGGCACAACCATTGTTGTTGATGCAAGTCCGCCAACAAAAAACAGCTTGATAAGCTCTAAGACTCCGATTTTACTAAAACTTACGGAGTTCCCACTACCTAAAACAGTAGCGAGGATAACAATGAAAAATGCACCTAAAAATGATGCAGCCCTTGAAAAGGACAGTTTGCTACCGTTTAACTTTTTACAAAGCATTGGCAGTCCTCCCAAAATTGCACCTACAAAAAGCATAATTGTTGGGAGCAAAAAACGCTCTAGGCAAAGGCTTATTAGCCCACTAAGACTTAGTATTGATGCGCCTACTCCTAAAAAAATGGGAATTAAAAATTTGATATTTTCTCTTACATTCGATTTAAAGTTGCTCAAAATTTCTATCAAACGCTCATAAATACCAAGGGTGATTGCAAGAGTTCCACCGCTAACTCCAGGGATTAGGTTTGCAATTCCGATTACAAAGCCTTTGATAAATAATAGTATATTGCTTTTCAAGGATAAATACCTCACTTTTGTACAAATATTGGTTAAAACTTTTAACACGAAAAGTATTATAGCATTACAAAAATTAAAATACAACCAAAAATTTTAACCCATTTTGCATAGAAATTTAATCTAACTGGTCAAGAGTTAGGGAGTATGCTGGTAAAAATTCTTTTATAAAAACATTGGCAACGGGCATATTCATATCTTTGATTACCTTTTTTATTGATTCTGCAGCCTTTGAAAATTCTGTGTTGCCTGCTTTTTCTTCTTCTATACATTTTATAAGGGCGCTGATTTTGTCTGCAGCTTTTACAAGTTCCCATAGCTTTGCATCTTCGTCTTGTTCAAAAAGGATTTTTTGATATTCATCCTTTAAATCATCGGGGAGCATTTTTATTAATTTTTTTGTAGCGATGTTTTCAACACCTTTAAAAGCGTCTCTAATTTCGGGGCTGTGATATTTTACCGGAGTTGGCATATCTCCTGTTAAAATTTCGGATGTATCGTGATAAAGTCCGATAAGTGCTGCCCTTTCTGAATTGTAGTTTGTGCCAAATCGTTTGTTTGAAATTACTGCAAGTGCGTGGGCAATAACGGCGACTTCGTGCGAGTGCTGGCTTAGATTTTCGTTTTGTGTGTTTCGCATAAGTGACCAGCGATTTATATATTTCATTCTTGATGTAAACGCAAAAAAGTTGTATTCAGGCATTTGTGTGGCTCCTTTGTCTTTTAATTTTTATGATTGTTCTAATATGATAATACATAAAATCAGGGAATACAATAATCTTATTGCAATTATTAGGTTTTATGGATATAATAGTATATGTTAATATTTAACAAAAATATTAAACACGGAGGTTTATGATGAAAAAAAATAAAGGACAGGGAAAACCAGATTATATACAAAAGCGACCTGTAGTTTTTCCAGAAAAGTGGCAACTAAAAATTTTGACTAATGTGATTGTGACTCTTGTAGTTTCTGCAATTGTTTATTACTTTACTTTGCCGGTATTTAATATTCACTCGCTTGATTTGTATTTTTTCTTAGGACTCGTTGTTGCAATATATTCTTTTGTTGCGTGGATTAATTCAAGTGCTAAAAATCCGTCGGGAGATAAAACTTTTTTTGAGCGTCAATTGGTGTCGGGCGTAACTATTATCGGTGTACTCGTTGGAGTTGTTGCAATTGGTGCTATTGCATCATCGGCTTTGTTTCGTGCAGATTCATATAGCAAGCTTATTGATGTAAGCTCTGGCAAGTTTGAAACGGACATTGAAGAGGTAGATTTTTCAAGCGTTCCGATGATAGACCTTGATTCTACAGAGATGCTAGGCGACCGAAAGATTGGAGAACTTGAGGATATGATTTCTCAATTTTCGGTTGACGATTATTATACTCAAATAAATTATAAGAACAAGCCCGTTCGCGTAACTCCGCTTAAATATAGCGATATTATTAAATGGTTTATAAACAAAAGCGAGGGGCTACCTGCATACCTTATTATAGATATGGTGAGTCAGGAGGTTGAGGTTGTGCGTCTTAAAGAGGGTATGAAATACTCGACTTGTGAATATTTTAATAGGTATTTAATTCGCCATCTCAGATTTAATTATCCGACCTATATGTTTGATGAGCCTGTTTTTGAAATTGATGAAAATGGTGAGCCATACTGGGTTTGCCCAAGGGTAGAGAAAAAAATCGGGCTTTTTGGCGGTAAGGATATTGTTGGGTCGGTTTTGGTACACGCAGTTACTGGCGAATGCACTTATTATTCTGTTGAAGATACCAATACTAAAAAAGAACTGCAATGGATAGACAGGGTGTATTCATCGAATTTGCTTATTGAACAATATGACTATTTTGGTCAATATCAAAAGGGTTTTTGGAACTCGATTATTGGTCAGCGTGGTGTTAAGGTGACAACAGAGGGTTATAATTATTTGGCTCTTGATGATGATGTTTATCTTTATACTGGTGTTACTTCGGTGACGGATGACCAATCTATTGTTGGTTTTGTTTTGATAAATCAAAGAACTAAAGAGGCAAACTATTATTCGATTGCTGGTGCTAAAGAAATTTCTGCGGCGGATTCTGCCCAGGGTGTGGTTCAGCAATATAATTATAAGGCAACTTTTCCGCTACTGCTAAATATTAGTGGAGAGCCAACTTATTTTATGGCACTTAAAGATAAATCAAACCTTGTAAAACAATATGCAATGGTAAATGTGGAGCAATATCAAGTGGTTGCAACGGGAAATTCACTTGTGGAATGTTCTAAGAACTATGCAGATTTGCTGAGGGAAAAGGGAATTATTATTGATGTTGCACCGTTAGAAGAGGTTGAGGAACAGGACAAGCAACAAGTAGAGGTTTCAGGTACAATTGCAGATATAAAATCGGCAGTTGTGAACGGTAACAGCATTTATTATATAAAGCTTGCAGAGGCTTCTATCTATTATTCAATTAGTGCAAGCGATAGTGAGATGGCAATAATTTTAAATGTTGGTGATGCGGTAAAGATTATGCACAAGCCGAGCGAGAAAGCTATTGTTCCTGCAAAAAGTATTGAACTAGGTTAATTTGTTAGAATAAAAATTTTGGGACAGGGTTTTGCCTTGTCCCGATTTTTATATTAAGTTACGGTTTTTGATTATCAACCAGTTTTTGCAAGCGACAGAGAGATGGCGATAATTTTAAATGTCGGTGATGTGGTAAAGATTATGCACAAGCCGAGCGAGAAAGCTATTGTTTCTGCAAAAAGTATTGAACTAAGTTAATTTGTTAGAATAAAAGTTTTGGGACGGGGTTTTGCCTTGTCCCGATTTTTATATTAAGTTACGGTTTTTGATTATCAACCAGTTTTTGCAAACGACAGAGAGATGGCGATAATTTTAAATGTTGGTGATGTGGTAAAGATTACGCACAAGCCGAGCGAGAAAGCTATTGTTCCTGCAAAAAGTGTTGAACTAGGTTAAGTTGTTAGAATAAAAGTTTTGGGACGGGGTTTTGCCTTGTCCCGATTTTTTTGCTTTTTATAGGAAAAAGCCATACAAGTATGAACAATCTGTAAACAAAATAATGTTTTTGGCTGTTTGTTGCACACATCACGCGACAAACGGCATTTTTTTGCCTATTGGTGAAAGGCAGTTTTAAAGCTTTTAGCAAATTGAATATTTTTAAATTTGATTTGTTTATTTTTAAAAGGAGGAAAATCATTGAACGGCTTATCTCAAAAGGAGCAACTTTTTTGCACGATTTATAGCAAAACACGAAATGGCAAGGAGGCAGCGGCAAGAGCAGGGTACACGCTTTTTTTAGAAAAGACGGCAGAGAAATTGCTGTCGAACTCTAAAATTCAAGCAGAAGTTGGACGACTTGATAAAGAAAAGTATGCAACAAACGCAGAAGTTTGTGCGGGACTTCGAAGGCTTGCTTTTGGCTCTGGAAATGATGCAATAAAACTTTTATACAAGCTTGATGAAATGGATGACGAACAGATAAATTCGCTTGACTTATTTAATGTTTCGGATATTAAAAAACCAAAAACAGGTGGTATAGAGATAAAGTTTTTTGACCGGCAAAAGGCACTCGAAAAACTATTTGTAATTTGCTGTGAACAAGATGATAGGGAGGTTATGCCGTTTTATGAAGCGCTCGAAAAAAGTGCAAAGGCATTATCGATAGTTGAAAAGGAAGATGATATTGAGTAAAACACAGTTTGTTCCATTTTCACAAAAGCAGTTATCTGTTTTGACTTGGTGGTGCGACCAAAGTCCACATAAAAATAAGGACGCAATAATTTGTGACGGTGCTGTAAGGAGTGGAAAAACTCTTTGTATGTCAATATCTTTTGTTTTATGGGCTTTTTATCGCTTTGAGGACACTTCTTTTGCAATTTGTGGAAAAACAATTGCGTCACTTAAACGAAATGTTGTTACACCAATTTTGCCACAGCTCAGGGAACTTGGGTTTGTGTGCGAGCACAAGGTTTCAAAAAATGTTATTGAGATTTCTAAAAATGGGCGAACAAACAGATTTTATATCTTTGGGGGAAAGGATGAGTCAAGTGCCTCTTTAATTCAAGGAATGACGCTAGGCGGAGTTTTGCTTGATGAGGTGGCTTTGATGCCTCGGTCTTTTGTTGAACAGGCTCTTGCTAGATGCTCTCTTGAGGGTTCTAAATTTTGGTTTAACTGCAATCCTGAAAATCCTCACCACTGGTTTTTTGACGAATGGATTAAAAAAGCAAAGCACAAAAACTGCCTTTATCTTCATTTTTTAATGGAGGACAATCCGTCGCTTTCTAAAGAGATTATAAGTAGATACAAATCTCTTTACAGTGGTGCTTTTTATGAACGATTTGTGCTTGGCAAGTGGGTGGCGGCACAGGGGCTTGTTTATCCATTTTTTAGTAGTGCAAATATTGCAAAGCCTCCAACGAAGGTTTGTGAGGAATATTATATTTCTTGCGATTATGGAACGGTGAATCCTGCGTCTTTTGGACTTTGGGGTAGGCATGACGATGTTTGGTACAGGCTGCGAGAATATTATTTTAACTCAAGAGAAATGGGCGAGCAAAAAACAGACGAAGAATATTATATTGAGCTTGAAAATCTGGCGGGTGAATGCGAAATAACAACTATATTTGTTGACCCTTCGGCTGCAAGTTTTATTGAGTGCATTAGACGGCACGAAAAATTTTGTGTAACTCCAGCAAAAAATGATGTTCAGGATGGCATTAGAAAGGTAAGTGATGCCTTAAAAAGTGGCAAAATTAAAATTTGTGATGTTTGTGTTGATACGATAAAGGAGTTTTCACTTTATCGCTGGAATGACAAGGCGTCTGGCGATGTTCCGAGAAAAGAAAATGACCACGCAATGGACGATATTCGATACTTTGTATCATCGTTGCCACAGGATGATGAAATGGGATTTGCTTGCATTGCTGCCTTGCGACAATAAAATTTTAGGTTTTTTAAAATATAAATAAAAAGGAGGAATGTAAGTGGGACTTATTAAAAAAAGAGAGAAAGAAAGTGAGTTCTCAAGTAGCGTTGTTCAAACGGGCAGGTCGAATTCTCATCCATTTAAGGTTATTGAAAATTATACGCCACTTTTAGATTGTCAGTCACAGTTATATATTGCTTTGCGTGAGGCAGTGCCGATTATTGATGCGGCGATTTTTAAACTTGTAAGGCTTATTGGCGGGTTTAGCGTTAAATGTCAAAATAAAAATTCGCAAAAAAAGCTAGATGAGTTTTTGGCAACGGTTAATGTCAATGGTACGAGCTTTGGTATTGATGCTTTTATTTCTAGCTATTTTGAACAGCTTTTGACATTTGGTACGGCTGTTGGAGAAATTATAACAGTCAATGGCAGAGTTTGTGCATTATATAATGCAGACTTGTCTTGTGTTGAGCTTATGCAGGGGGAAAATCCTCTGGATATAAAAATTTGCAACTCAAACGGTGGAACACCTGTTCCTGTGAAATATCAAGACCTTGTTTTGCTATCTCTTTTAAATCCGCAAGCCGGAAAGCTTTCTGGAAACTCTTTGCTGCGTGGGTTGCCTTTTGTAAGCTCTGTTTTGCTAAAGATATATAACACTATTGGGCTTAACTGGGAACGGGTTGGCAATGTGCGTTTTGCAGTTACATACAAGCCACAAAACGATGCAATGGACAGGGCATATGCAAAACAGCGTGCAATGCAAGTTGCAAAAGAGTGGGGAGAGGCAATGCACGGCGATGGTGCGGTTAAGGACTTTGTCGCCGTCGGAGATGTTCAGATAAAAGCGATTGGCGCTGATAATCAAATCTTGGACAGCCAAGTGCCTGTAAGACAGCTTTTAGAGCAAATTGTTGCAAAAACGGGACTGCCACCATTTATGTTAGGTCTTAGCTGGTCGGCAACTGAGAGGATGTCGTCACAACAGGCTGATGTTTTAAAGAGTGAGCTTGAGGCTTATAGAAGGATTTTGACCCCTATTGTTTTTAAAATATGCGATACATTTTTGCGTTTTGAGGGGCTTGATAATAACTTTGAAATTTGCTGGAACGAGATTACTCTTCAAGATGGAATTGAAGTGTCTAAGACACGTCTTTATAATGCACAGGCAGAAAAAATAGAAATGGAAACTAAAAATATTAATATTAACGGAGATGAGCAAAATTAAAAAAGACTTTTTATGTAGTTTAGACGGTTCTACGATTAGTGAAAAAGACCTTGAAAAAATAAACAGTCTTGCTCGAAAAACACAGACACAAGAAAGCGTATATGTGTTTAATGTGGTGCTTTGTGACAATGAAATTGACAGGGATTTTGAGCGATTTAGCGTTGATGCCTTGAATTTGCTTGCCCCGATGTTTGTGGGAAAAACAGGAATTTTAGACCATAATATGCAGGCAAACAATCAAGTGGCAAGGATTTTTGAAACAAGAATTGAAACAGACCTTTTGAAAAAAACAAGGGTAGGAGAAAATTATACAAAGCTTGTTGCTAGGGCATATATGGCAAGGACACAAAAAAATCAGGATTTGATTGCTGAAATTGATGCAGGCATTAAAAAAGAGGTTAGTGTTGGGTGTGCTGTATCTTCGGTTAAGTGTTCTGTTTGTGGGCAGGATTTGAGGCAAAACAGGTGTAGCCACAAAATTGGAGAAAAGTATAAAAATGAAGTTTGTCACGGTGTTTTAGGGAATCCAACAGATGCATATGAATGGTCTTTTGTTGCGGTTCCGGCACAGGTTGGTGCGGGAGTTACAAAGTCTTTTGGTGCGTCTAAGGTGAAAGGAGAACAAAAGGTGAGAAGTGTTATAGAAAAGGTAAAATCTATGGACGATGATTTTATGATTACAAGGGATGAGTTAGATGTTTTAAAGGGTGAGATAAGTGAGCTAAAACAGCAAGCAAAGGATGGTCAGTTTTATAAAGACTCTTTGCGTTGTGATGTTTTAAAAATGTGCGCAACAACAATGCCAAATGTGGAAATGAAAACAGTTGAAAATGTTTTGTCGCGTGCAAGTGCTAGTGAGCTTGCTTTGCTAAAATCTGCTTTTGCAGAAAAAATGGCACAAGCAATTCCACCAACAATTCAGCTAGTTCCACAAAAACAAAGTAACAAAACAATAAATTCAGAATTTAAAATGTAAATTTAGGAGGAAAATATGAGTATTTCTTTTAACGGTTATAACGACAATGCAGCAACATTTGAATTTGCAGGGAATGCAAAACTTGGTGATGTTGTAAAAATGAGTGCCAACAATAAGGTGACAAACTGCTCTGCAGGCAATGACTTTTGCGGTGTTTTAAAATGCAAAGAGAGTGATGACTTTGCAACTGTTCAATTGTCTGGATATGTGCGTGCCTCTTACTCGGACGCTGCTCCAAGTGTTGGATATTGCAATCTTGCAAGTGATGGAGCGGGTGGGGTTAAAGTGTTGTCTTCGGCTAGGCAATACCTTGTGCTAAATGTTGACACATCGCTAAAAACAGTAGGATTTTTAATTTAAAATTAGGAGGAAATTTTATGCCAAATTATGATAATTTAAGACTTGAAAAAGGACTTTATTCAACAAGTGGGGGTTTTTCAAAGGCTCTTGAAGAGCTTGACCCATCTGAAAACTATGTAGGTACAAATCTTGAAGGTCTTGACGCTTTTGAGCGACAACTCAAGCGTTTTGATATTCGTGTTGGGGGACACGGCAGTGATGTTGTTGAAAAGTTTTTTAAAACATCTGACAGTGCCACTTTGTTTCCTGAATATGTTGCACGAGCAGTAAGACAGGGAATGGATAGTGCTGATGTTTTGTCACAGATTGTTGCGACAACTACACAAATTAATTGCCCAGACTATCGTGCTATTACATCTGATATGAAAGAGGACGAAACAGAGCTTAAAAGAGTAACGCAAGGGTCTTTTATTCCGCAAACTGTTATTTCTCCAAGCAACGAGCTTGTAACACTTCGCAAAAGGGGTCGAATGGTTGTTGCGTCTTATGAAACAATTAGGTTTCAAAGACTTGATTTGTTTACTGTTATGCTAAAGCAAATTGGCGCACAAATTGCCTCATCTCAACTTGAGGATGCAATTGACGCACTAATGGATAAAACAGACAAAATACATACAAAGGATGCAGGAAAGCTAAGCTATGACGACCTTGTAGCTCTTTGGAATTCTATGGGTCAATACAATATGACTACGATGATTACTAAGGGCGATAATATGCCAACACTACTTGGGTTTTCTGAGTTTAAAGACGCGGCGGCGGGGCTTAATTTTCACGCTACGGGCAAGCTTGTAACCCCACTTGGCGCACAGCTTATTAAGTCTAAAAAGATGGACGAAAACTGCATTATCGGACTTGATAAGGACTGTGCTTTAGAAAAAGTTGAGGCGGGCGGAATTGTTACAGATTATGACAAATTGATTGACCGTCAGCTTGAGAGGGCATCAATTACTTGCACCACTGGCTTTTCAAAAATATTTACAGGTGCTACAAAAATTCTTACAACACAGGCAAAAAACTAATTTTTATAAGGGGATACAAAATGATTAACGCAAGCTCAGTTTATAACCGTCTTTGCGAGATTACAACCCTTGATAGCGAAGGGGCGGCAACTTGTTTGCCCCTTTGCGCAGAGGTGGCTGTTGAATTTTCAGAGAAGCTAAGGTGTGCATCAGATGAGGCAAATCCCGCAGTAATTTATGCTGCTGCAACAACGGCATATTACAGATATATGTTGCTTAAATGTTTGGAGGATGGTGGCGTTATACAGTTTAAAGCGGGCGATGTTACCGTTACAAAAAGTGTGAATTGTGTTATGGACGCTGTTCAAAAAATAAAAAAAGACGCACTGATTGCAGCGACGCCCTTTTTTGAGGATGATGGTTTTGTTTTTAAGCAGGTGGAAATATGAACAGTGTAAATACAATGATAAAACAGTTTGGAAGAGATGTTTGTTTGCGTATGGATGATGGTTGGACAAGTGGAAAATACACTGCCTTTTTACAGCCGTTGAAAAGCAAAAATCGGACATATTTTGAGGGTATTCAAACAAACATTGGGTTTTCTGGGTCTGACTATTATTTATACATAGGACCTACAAATCATAATTTGTGCGCATTGCCAAAGGATGCTTGGCTCGAAGATATTGACAAGACAAAATACTATATTTGTAAGGCTGAAAAAATGTTTTTAGGCAACAATTTTATTTATGTTTGGGCTGTTTTAAAAAAGTTTGAGGAGATAGATTATGAAGAATATTCTTGAGTTTTTAGAAGGGTTTTGTGACGAACTAAAAGAAAATAACAAGTTTGAAAAAATCAGTTTTATAACAAAATACCCAAGCATATTAAAGCCTGTTCCACTGACTAGAACTATTATTTCGGTTGGTATTAATAAAATAAATATTGGTAGCAGCCATATTGGCGAAGCAGATGAGAAAAATGCAGTGGTTCAAATGGAAGTTATTGTTTGCGTTCCGTTTGTTTCAAATTCTACTAAGTGCTTTAGCGTTATGCAAGATGTGCTTGAATATTTATGCTTTGAATCAAGCTATGATGTTACAAATTGCAGTGTTGGCAATATTAAAATAAACAAAGAGACGGGTGCGTACGAACTTTATGGAGTTATTGATATAAATACAAGCATTTTAAGGGCGGTGGTTTGAGTTGCCTATTAGCACAGAGCAAGTGAAACTATCCTCGCAGGAAGTTGAGATTTTGCTAAATGGTAAAAAGGTTGCTTTTGCACAAGAATGTTTGATAAAAACTACAAGAAACACAAAGCTTATAAGCTCGAATGGAGAGGGCCAGGCGTGTGCTGTGGCAGTTGGCGCAAAGCAATACAATTTAACTCTTTTAAAAGTTGCAACAGCAACTCAGGATTTTGATTTTTTAACATTTAGCGATTTTGATGTTGAAATAAAAAAACAGGGAAAAATACACAGCTTTTTGCATTGTGAGTGGTCAGAGGTTTGTGAGCATATAAAAAGTGGAAAATCAGTTATTCAAACTGTGGTTATTACAAGCCCTTTTCTTAATATAACGGAGGTTTAAAATGAACGAAACACAAGAAGAACAAAATAGCTATGAGCTACTTAAAAATTTGTCAGACGAGGCAGAACGCCTTGCAAGGCGATATCCTACAAGACTTTAAAGGTGGGAGAAAAAATGAACAATGTTCCAATGCGATTTAAGGATTTTGAGTTTTTAGTAAATCCACAAAAAATAGAAATAAAGGCCGCTGCAAATTTAAAGCAAATTGCAGTGCCGTTTGATTCTTTTGAGCTACAGGAGTTTGGTGTTAGACCTTTGGTTGTGAGCGGGCAAGGGGAGCTTGTTGGTAAAAATTCAAAACAGGATTTTGAAAGGCTGCTTGCGTTGTTTTTGCGAGGTGGTGCAGGTCCTCTTTTTATCTCAGGGACTCAGCCTATGATGGCGATTATGACAAAGCTTGTAAAGAGCCTTGACAGCTTTGAGGATATGATTTCGTACAGTTTTGAGTTTGTTCAAGTTCCTCAAAAAAGAGTATTGTCGCAAGATTTTGAAAGGTATCACACGATAAAAGATAAGGAAAATTTGTGGAAAGTTGCAAACATTTATGATGTGGCAATTGAAGAAATTTTAGAGAAAAACGAGTGTATTTCGAATCCGTGGGATGTAAAAAATGGTGACAGGGTGAGGGTGCTATGAAAATTGAAGGCGTAACTGTAAGTGGGCAGACAATTTGTTTTTCAAGTCCTATTCAAATGGAGCTTTGCGAGAGCTTTGATACTCCCGCAAGCAGTTTGTTTGTTGTTTTTTGTATTTTTTGGCCACTAGAAGAGCTTGAGAAAATTATAGTAAAAAACAATGGGGAAGTAGTTTTTGATGGCTATGTTGATGAGCAAAGTACAATATGCGATTCAAGTGGCGTTAAAATAAAAATTAGTGCAAGATCAAACGCACCTTTGATTGATAATGAAGCTTTGCCGGTGACATATATTAGGCCGTCCGTGGAAGATATTTATAAAAATCATCTGGAGCCTTTTGGAATTAAGGGCGTTTTGGGGTCTGGAATTTGTCAGGGCAATTTTACAGTTTCAAAGGGTACTTGTCATTGGGCTGTTGTGGATGAGTTTTGTAAATGCGTTTTAAATGTATCGCCTAAAATAACAAAAGATGGATATTTAGATACAAGACATAATGTTCCAAACGAAACTCCAATTGTTTTTAGCAACGAATCAAAAGGTAACTGCAGATATTTTTCAGCGCAAGTAAAATATAAAAGATATGGTGTTATTGGGCAGATGCTTTATAAAGTTGACCCATCTCAGGGGTATACAGGATTGCAAATTGATGAAAATGCAAAGAAAAGAAAAATAACAACAAAGAGGTATCTTAATTTATCAGGCTCGCAAAAATGGGAGAGACAGTATAGGCTACAAAGAGAGTTTAAAAAAAGTCTTTCAGGTAGCTGTGAAGTGGAGCTTTTAGTCCCTTTTGACTGCTTTTTAAAAGTGGGTGCGCTTGCAAGTTTTTATGATAAGCGACTTGGTGAATATAAAGATTTTAGGATTTTTCACATTGAACATATTATTTCAAACCTTGGGATGCATTGCAATGTGATACTAAGACCCAAAGAGCATTTTTAACGGAGGTATTTTTATGTGGCTTACAAAACAATTGGTTCAAAAAGAAAAGGTTATAAACGCAACATCGGCAAAGGTTACAATGTCGGACAAAAATGTGGTTTGTACAACTGGCTCAGAGGAGCATAGAAGCCTGTCTAGCTATGCTCCCTACGGTGTTTGCAGTGTTCCACCAATGGGGACACAGGTACTTATTTTAGACAGTGAGATAGGCTCTGTTTGTACAGGCACTCTTTGTGATAGCAGACAGGTTCAATCGGGCGAACTTAGATTGTTTTCTCAAGGCGGTGCTTATATTTTGCTGAAAAACGATGGCGATATTTTGCTCAATGGGCTTAGGATTACAAAAGATGGAAAGATAATCGAAGTGGAGGAATGATATGGATACATTGATTGAGCAAGGTGATTTTGCGGTATCTGCAAACGGCTTGCCTATACAAATTAGTGACACGCAAGAGCTTTTACAAAGGGCGATTTTTTGCCTTAGTATTCCTAGGGGGAGTTTTTTACACGACAAAGAGCTTGGTAGTAGATTTTTTGAATTGAAGAATAGCAAGTTAGATGCAAAAAATTCTATTGCACTTTCTATGGCTCAAGAGGCGTTGAAAAATCAACCTCAAATTAGCGTGTATTCTGCACAGATTGAGCACGGAGAGAATAAAGAGATAAATGCAGTTAAGGTTTTGTTACTAATTGATGGAAACACACAGGAAGTGATGATAAAGATATGATAAAAGCATTGACTTATGATGAAATATTAGGGCAAATGAAAGAAAAATTTAGGCAAGAAAGTGGATTTGAGGCAGATGATGCAAGTGACATCGGTATAAGACTTAGATTGCTTGCGGGTCAGCTTTATTCCCAAAGTGCAGATATAAGTTTTATTTCTAGACAAGTATTTTTGCAATCCGCTACTGGGGAATATCTTGATATGCACGCACAAATTCGTGGAATTTCAAGACGAGAGGCAACAAAGGCGCACGGTACAGCACGATTTTTTACAACCTTTGAAGAGCACGAAGATATAACAATACCAGAAGGTACGGTTTGTGCAATTTCGGGTGATGATAACCAAAGATATGTTACAACAGCTCAGGCAATTCTCTTGCATGGGCAAACTCAAGTTGATGTTCCGATTGAGGCTGTAAACAGTGGCAGAAAAGGCAACGCCGCCATACAGACAATTACAATGCTTGTAAATCCACCACAGGAAATTACCTCTGTTTGTAACATAACTGCTCTAACAGGTGGCTATGAACAGGAAAATGATTATTTGCTGCGGCGAAGATTAATCGAAAGCTATTCACAAATGTCAAATGGTGCGAATTTACAATACTACAAAGAAATTGCAATGCAAAATCCGAGGGTTATTGCTGCAAATGCAATAAGTTCGGTTAGAGGTCCTGGTACTGTTGATGTGTTTATTGATACAACTGAAGAGGATTATGAAGACATAGATGAAATAATTGAGGAGCTAAATGAAGCTTTTGAAATTGCCAGGGAAATAGGAGTGGATGTAAAAGCTTTTATTTGCGATTATTCAGCGGATATGATTGTTGTGAATATAAGGCCTAAAAAAGACTACAAAGCCAAGGACGTTATAGAGCAAGCAAAAGCGGAACTCACAGAATATGCTAGTTCTTTGGATGTTGGAGAAAACGTGAGATGCTCACAGTTGCATCGCATTCTTTATGGCATTGAAGGTATTGAAAACTATGAAGTTGCGAGTCCTACTGGGGATACAAAAATTAGCAGACAAAATAGATTTTGTGATACAGAGATTTATGTTCTGGATAGGTTATAAAGGAGGGGTAAAATGGTAGAAGATATACTAGATCAATTAGAAAGTATTTTATCACCTCTGGGCATTTATAAAATCGAGGACAATTCAATAATCAAAGCAGAGCTCGTTGCATATGCTTATGGAATAGACCTTGTAAAAGAGCAAATACAAAAAACATTTGAAGAAGGATTTATACAAACTTCTCAGGATTTTGGGCTAAGCCTTCGGGAAGAGCTAATGAAAATTGAACCAGAAG
Source organism: Clostridiales bacterium (assembly GCA_012519975.1). Lineage (GTDB taxonomy): Bacteria > Bacillota > Clostridia > Oscillospirales > Acutalibacteraceae > RZYX01. Next base: position 3,669 of record JAAYPE010000039.1, on the reverse strand, counting down.
GCTCAATAAACCAAAGAAGAGAAAAAATAATAAAAAGAAACTGCGTTATTCGTGGGCAGTGGAATCCAAATAGGATAAATGAAATTTTACAAGAAACAAAGCTTGATGTTAGCGTTGTAGAAGATTTTGAAAAAGGTAGAGTGATTATTACTTTTGCGTCACAAAAAGATGCGACTATCGAAAATCTTAGCAAGGTTTTGAATGTCGTTCGAAGTGAAATTCCAGCGCATTTAGAAATTCGCTCAAACATTGGGCCAATAACATGGAACAAAATTGACAAGGCAAACAAGGGATTTGCATATCTTGATAGGCTTGATTTAACATTTGACAGTTTAGAGAATTTTGAATAAAAATAGGAGGAAAAAATATGGGAGTAACAGGTAGTACAGTTAATTTGGGGCTTAGCCAGTGGACAGGAACAGACACTCCAAAAAGAATTGATTTTAATTTGGATAATAAAATAATTGACGACAAATGTGGTAAACATCTTCTTGACAGAGTATCTCATATAACAGAGCAGGAAAGAGAAAAATGGAATAAAAACTTTATTGTTGGCGTTTATTTTGGAACAGGTGTTGCAGAAAAAAATATTCAGGTTGGATTTAAGCCAAGGTTTGTAATGGTTTTTACAGCTGATAAACCGCTTAGTATGATAAATTCTACTGAATGTAATTTTGCAATTGCAACCGAACATGTAAGCTCTATAGGGCTTGATATAACTGATGTTGGATTTAAAGCGTATTATGGCTCACCACACGTGGTAAATGGCATCAACCCAAAGCTGAATGAGATGGCTGTAGATTATTGCTACATTGCATTTAGATAGCCCTTGTCCCTGTGTTTAAATATGCAGGGACAAAATTATACATAAATTGTTTACTTGATTTTAATATTAAAAATGAGATAATAGTATATAAGTATTTTGTATTAGGTGATAAAATAATGAAATATAAGATGATTGTCTCAGATTATGACAACACACTTTGTAACAAAGAAAAAGTGGTAACAAAACGAACTAAGCAGGCAATAAAGAATTATATAAATAATGGAGGCAGGTTTGTAATTTGCACGACAAGGCCGTACATAGGAATATCAAAAATTGCAAAAGATTTAGGACTTTATGATGAAATAATATCTAGCCAAGGTGCAAGCGTTAGAAATCTTAGTGATGATAGCGTGATTTTTCAAAGCCTTTTTTCAAACGAAGAGGTAAGAGAGGTTTTAAAGTTTTTTGATAAAAAATCTTCTCATATATTTTTGGCGTCAGATGATATGATGATGGCTGAAAATGATGACTATTTTACAAAGGTTTGCATAAGCACGATTGATTATCCGTTACACAAATCAAAAACAAAATTAATTTATGAGTGTGATGATGTTGATGTCTCGCAAGTTATCGTAGGCTCCTATATTCCTATGAAAGTGAGCCTCTTGACAAGGCTTGCACAAAGTAAGTTTGACAATCGTTTTGAGGTGGGGCTTTGTGATAGGCACTTGCTAAATGTCACTAAAAAGGGTGTTAGCAAGGGGAGTGCTATCGGAAGAATTGCAGAAATACATGGAATAAAAAAACAGGAAATTATAGCGTTTGGAGATTCCCTAAATGACAGCTCAATGTTTGATTATGCAGGCACTGGGGTTGCGATGGGCAACTCAATGAGGGGGCTAAAAGAGCTTGCGACGGTCGTTTGTGATGATGTGGAAAATGATGGACTTGCAAAGTATATTGAGCAAAATTGCTTATAAAAAATGCGTGGCTAAAATTTAGCTACGCATTTTTAATGTTTGAATTAAAAATTCAGTTATCGGTTGTTTAATAGTTTTACGATATTCTTTACTTTATTCTCATTCGTTTTTTTGCTATTGTTCCCCTTTTTGCTCTCGCTATCCCATTCATTTCTTTGCTCTCATTATCTTATTTCCTTTTTGCTCACGCTCATTCATTTCTTTGCTCGCCAAAGAAACGAACCAAAGAAAGGCGACACGGGGGAAACCCCCTGCCGTCCTTTCAGTCGGTTTCCCCCGTGACCCCCATCCAGTACGATGGAGTAAACTTTAGAGTTGCAGTAGGTTTTAGAAATAAAAAAATAATTTACAAATTCCAGTTATTATAATGCTAATAATTCATATTCACCCTGCTCTTATTCATTGCAATGTGTGAAGTTTGTTGTTAGGGGTATTTTAAAATACAGGTGGTAATAATATAAACTACATACACATTAAATACGCCATCTATAATTAAAATTAAATAGAAAATAAAACAAAACGACCCCCATACCGTAATGGAAAGGGGGTCGTGGGTGAGCAAATATAATAAACTAGAATGAAAACAACAAAATATTGCAAATGCTTGTATAATAAAATCAAAGTACTACTAGCTATAAAATTACACACTAACTGCCCGTGTTTAAAGCTAAAAAGCAAAATGATTAACTACAAATTGCCTATTTACCGTCTGGACTTTAAAATAATCGATAAAGAAATATTAAAGGATTACTCGTGTCGTTTTGGTTCGTAATTAAATAGGCAAAAGGCAAATAAGCAAATAAAATTGTTGTCTGTTCTAGGTAAAATCTAGCTATAATAGGCTTGTAAATGCTCGCCAATTTTTCTGCAATCAAGCGACATTTGATAAAGGATTGCAAGATTCCTGCGTAGCTCTAAAAGCTCGTTTCCAGAAAGTGTTTTAAGCTTTGGGCGTAACTCATTGATTTGCTCTCGAATTTTTACTGATTGTTCAACATACTGCGTTCCAAGCTCATACAATGTCATTTTAAAAAATCTCCTTTCTCAGAACAAATGTTCTGAACAACTTTAATTATACACGCACTGTGAACTTTTTTCAACACTGAAAATGGCGTCAAGCCCTCAGTGTACAAGAAAGTGGACAGATGCAGAAAACACAGTGAAAATTTAAATAAAAATTATACATTTGTCGTTAGTGTCTAAAAGTAAATTGATAATGTGACTAATTATTAAACTTCATATTAACTGCCCGTATTTTAAAATAGCCATAACAATCAACTTCCCACATCGCAGTGAGCGAAGAAGGAAAATCTCACGAGCCAAGCAGTTTTTAGATTAAAAGCTATGGCTTATTTTTAATCTCTAAAATTCACCTAAGCATAAAACTCACCTGAACATAGAACTACCTATATCGCACTGGATGGGAGTCACGGAGAGAATACGAGCTTATAATTTTTGCGATAATTAGAATCTATAATCTGCTTTTAATCTCTAAAACTCACCTAAATATAAAACTACCCATACCGTATCGGATGGGGGTCACGGAGAGAATACGAGCTTATAATTTTTGCGATAATCAAAATCTATAATCTATTTCTAATCTCTAAATGCTAACTTCCCAGGAATTGTCATACTCAATCTGATTTCTTATATTACTAAACTGGGATTTTCCTTATAAAATCAACTTTTTCCGCACATTTCTCTTGCAAATGTGCGGATTTTTTGTTATACTTATTGAGTAGGATTTCTGACTTATGAGGTGTAAAAATGTACTACGATTTTTTAGTAAAAATCCCGGAAAACACCGGCAAAATCTCCAAAAACAAGCGTAAGGATGTCACTTACATCGAATACACTTACGATAGAAAATATATTCCTGAGAAGAAATACAACGTCCCTTTGCGTACTACCATCGGTAAGATG
>JAAYPE010000038.1 GCA_012519975.1 Clostridiales bacterium | reverse complement strand
CGTTAAGGCAGTGTTGCATTTATCTTGCAAGGGAAATGGCAAGAGATGGTGAGGGTGCAACAAAGCTTATTGAATGTACTGTTTCAAATGCGAGTGATGAGCAAACGGCAAAAAAGATTGCAAAAAGCGTTATTTGCTCTTCGCTTGTAAAAACGGCGATGTTTGGAGCTGATGCCAATTGGGGCAGGGTTTTGTGTGCTATTGGATACAGCGGTGTTGATATTGATATTTCAAAAGTTGATGTTTGCTTTGTTTCCGAAAATGGTAAACTAGATGTTTGCAAAAATGGCTCTGGAATTGATTTTTCAGAGGAGCTTGCAAAGCAAGTTTTGTCAAGCGATTCTATTGAAATTTGCGTAGATTTAAACGAGGGTAAAAGCACTGCCACTGCTTTTGGCTGTGACCTTACCTATGATTATGTAAAGATTAACGGTGATTATCGCACTTGATTATCTCGGTTTTGTAAAAGGCGATACGAAAGGATTTTTTAAAAATGAAAATTTCAGATGCACAAAGGGCAGAAATTCTCGTCAAGGCATTGCCATATATTCAGCAGTACAATAATAAAACAGTTGTTGTAAAATATGGTGGAAACGCAATGATAAGCGATGAGCTTAGAGACGCTGTAATTACTGATATAGTTCTTTTATCTCTTGTTGGAATAAATGTTGTTTTAGTTCACGGCGGTGGCCCTGAAATTTCTGAAATGCTAGACAGAGTAGGCAAAGAAACTCGTTTTGTTGAGGGGCTTCGCTATACGGACAAAGAAACAATGGATATAGTCCAGATGGTTTTATCAGGAAAAGTTAATAAAAACCTTGTGCAACTGGTTGAAACTCACGGTGGAAAGGCGCTGGGACTTTGTGGGCTTGATGGCGGAATGCTAAAAGCTAAGAGAAAAAAGGGCAAAGTAGACCTAGGCTATGTTGGGGAAATTACTGAAGTTAATGTTGAAATTTTAAACGACGCTATCGAAAAAGGGTATATCCCCGTTGTTGCAACTGTTGCCGGTGGTGAGGGGGAAGACGGCTCTTCTTACAATATCAATGCAGACCTTGCCGCCGCAAAAATTGCCGCAAGCCTTCACGCAGAAAAGCTTTTGTTAATGACAGATGTTAAAGGGCTTTTAAGGGATAAGGACGATGAGAATTCTCTGATTTCTCTTGTAAATGTAAGCGAAGTGCCAGCTCTTAAAAATCAGGGAATAATTAGTGGTGGTATGATTCCAAAGGTTGATTGCTGTGTTGAGGCTGTGCGTAGAGGCGTTAAGAGAACACATATTATAGATGGGCGAATACCACATTCGATTTTAATAGAAATACTCTCAAACGAGGGTATAGGTACTATGTTTTTATAATGTTTTCTAATACTAAATTAGGTGATTTTAATGGATTTTAATGATATAAAAAACACAGCAGACAAATATCTTATGCCTACTTATGCCCATTTTGACCTTGCTCTAAAGAGCGGAGATGGTGCAACGGTGACAGACTTTGAAAACAATCAGATCATTGATTTTTCATCTGGAATTGGTGTTGTATCAATTGGATTTGGGGATAAAGACTGGGCAAATGCCGTTGCAAATCAGGCAGAAATCTTATCGCACACATCAAATCTTTATTACAACGAGCCTGTGGCACTGCTTGCAAAAGAGCTTTGCACACGCAGTGGGTTTGATAAGGTGTTTTTTTGTAACTCCGGAGCAGAGGCAAACGAATGCGCAATAAAGCTTGCAAGAAAATATAGTTTTGATAAATATGGTAAAAATAGATTTAATATAATCAGTCTTAAAAACTCATTTCACGGCAGAACAATGGCAACCGTTACAGCAACGGGTCAAGACGATTTTCATAACTTCTTTTTTCCGTTCAACGAGGGCTTTAAATATGTAAACGCAAATGATATGGACGAGGTTTTAAAGCTTACAAAAAGCAATGATGTTTGTGCAATTATGGTTGAACTTGTTCAAGGAGAGGGCGGTGTTAATCCGCTTGATAAGGAATATGTAAGGTCGCTTTCAAAGCTTTGCCGTGACCTTGATATTTTGTTAATAGCTGACGAGGTACAAACAGGAATAGGCAGAACAGGTAGCCTTTTTGCATATGAACAATATGGCGTTATGCCCGATGTAATAACCAGTGCAAAAGGTCTTGGAAACGGGCTTCCTATTGGTGCTTGCCTGTGCAAAGAGTTTTTGTCAAATGTTTTAACTGCAGGCACTCACGGCACTACATTTGGTGGCAATCCAGTTGCTTGTGCCGGTGCATTAGAGGTTTTAAAAAAGGTTGACAATTCGCTTTTAGACGAGGTTTGTAAAAAAGGTGAATACATTAAATCAAGACTTAAAGATATAGATGAAATTGAAGAAATTCGTGGGATGGGTCTAATGCTTGGCATTAAGCTAAAAACCCTAGATGCACGAGAAGTTGCAAAAATATGTGCAAAAAATGGACTTATGATTTTAACTGCAAAAACCTTGTTGCGTATGCTGCCCCCGCTCACAATAAGTTATGATGAAATAGATAGGGGAATTGAAATTTTAAAAATGGCACTTGTGCCAAAAGGAGAATAATGATGAAACACCTTTTAAAAATGCTTGACCTTTCTAAAGATGAAATCATAGACTTGTTAAATCTTGCAGACCAACTAAAATATGAGCAAAAAAATGGTATAGAGCATAAATTGCTTGCGGGAAAAACACTGGGAATGATATTTCAAAAAGCGTCTACACGCACACGAGTCTCGTTTGAAACGGGAATGTATCAGTTGGGTGGATATGCGTTGTTTTTATCCTCAAACGATTTGCAAATTGGCAGAGGAGAGCCAGTGCAAGACACCGCTCGTGTTTTGTCCAGATATCTTGATGGAATTATGGTAAGGACTTTTGAACAATCAGAGGTTGAGTCGCTTGCGAAATATGGAGATATTCCAATAATAAACGGGCTAACTGATTTTTCGCACCCTTGCCAAGTCCTAGCAGACCTTATGACAATAAGGGAGTACAAAGGCAAGCTAGAAGGGCTTAAAATGTGCTATATTGGTGATGGCAATAATATGGCAAATTCGCTTATTGTCGGTGGATTAAAAATGGGAATGAAGGTTAGTATCGCTTGCCCTGAAGGCTATGAGCCTGATGATGAAGTTTTAAGCTTTGCAAAGGAGTTTGATTGCTTTAGCCTTTGTCAAAATCCTTTAGACGCTGCAAAGAATGCAGATGTTATTTTAACTGATGTTTGGGCATCTATGGGGCAAGAGGGTGAGGCACAGCGAAGGCGAGAGGCGTTTGAGGGAACATATCAGGTAAATAGTGCGGTTATGAGTGTTGCAAAAGATGATTGTATGGTTTTGCACTGCTTGCCAGCTCACAGGGGCGAAGAAATTACTGCCGAAGTTTTTGAAAACCACGCAAGCCAAATATTTGATGAGGCAGAAAACAGGCTTCACGCTCAAAAGGCTGTGATGGTTGCTTTGATGAAAGATTAATATAAAAATAAAAGCATAGAGTATTTTAAAAATAACGCTCTATGCTTTGTTATATAAAAATATGCTTAATTGTAAAAAAAGTAATCGCCCTTTTAAGAGCGATTACTTAACATTAAACTCTAGCTTAATTCCTTTGGGTTGGTTTGCCCAAATGGTAAGCCCCGAGAATACCCCCGCTGCGATAACAAAAGTCAAACCAAAAACGAGCGCTGCAATTCTTTTTCCATTCATTCAAACTCCCCCTATTTAATAGAAATACGATTTTTACTTCTAGTTCTTGACTATATTATAGCATAAAACTTGAAAAAAACATAATTTTTTGTAGAAAATTTTAAAAATAAAAAAGTTTCAAAAAAGACTTGCTTTTTACTTTTTATGATGATATAATACTTTTTGTCGCTTGAGAGAACAACAGTTCTTCAAAGTCGGTGCTTATTACAATGAGGGTCCACCCGTTCCCATCCCGAACACGGTAGTTAAGCTCATTTGTGCCGAAAATACTTGGCGGGAGGCCGCCCGGGAAGATAGGTAGTGCCGACACTGCGAAAGCAGTTACCCAATAGGGTGGCTGTTTTTTTTTACCCTTTTACTTTTTATTTATAGTTTTATTTCTATGACAATATCCGTATTTACTTATAATCACTGTTGGTGTATAATATTTTGTATGAATTGGGGGTCGTTTAAATGAAACAAATTTTAAAAATTACTGCTGTTTTGCTTGGTGTGCTGGCTGTTTTTTCTTCTTGCTCAGGCAAAAAAGATATAGCCCTAAACATTGGCAGCGGGCAGGTTGGCAGTGATGTTTATTCTTATTTTTTAGACTATGTTATTATCACAGAATCAAAAGATAAAAAAATGAGCGATGATGATATAAAAAAGCGAGCAAGCGAACTTTGCCTTGAATATGTAAAAATTAACACAAAGTTTGATGATATGAAATTGTCCCTTGACGCAGGAAAAAAAGCAAAAATCGCAGACGATGTTACTAATAAATGGTCTTTTTTTGGAAAGTATTATAAGTCAATAGGCGTATCAAAACAAACTCTTACAAAAATTGAAGAAAATCAAGCGTTTAGCGAGGCGATTCTCCTTGCAACTTATGACACAAAGGGAACAAATCCGGTAAGTGAGGATGAAATAAAAGCGTATTTTAGCGATAATTATGTGTTTTTTAAATCCATTAATGGAT